>JBNJIC010000057.1:0-13672 GCA_051749005.1 Halobacteriota archaeon
GGGAGGAGCACGCCACTTCGGCATGAAGGTGGAAGAAACCATCATCGAGAAATGAGATATGGTACGCATAGGTAATTTCGACCTGGATGAGAGAGCAGGCCTTGTTGCAGCCATCAGTAAGGACCCGCTCATACAGTCAAAAGCAGCTGCATCCACAGGAGCGGATATACTTGAGATCAGGCTCGACCTGCTCAGGATAGATACACCTGAAGCTGCATCAGAGCTGCTCAAAAAGCTTCGTTCTGACACAAATCTTCCCTGTATTGCAACCAACAGGTTACAAAAAGAGGGAGGGAACTGGGAAGGCTCAGAAGAGGACAGGATTGCTCTGCTTGAGGAGATCCTGCCATTCACGGATGCCATCGATGTGGAGCTCAGCGCAGAACCCGAACTTCGCGACCGGCTTGTAAAAAAAGCAAAGGAAGCAGGAAAAACGGTCATCATTTCATCCCACGATTTTGATAGGACACCTGAAAAGGACGTAATCAGGAATATTCTTGAGCGCTCCAGGCAGGCAGGTGCGGATATCGCAAAGCTCGCGGTTATGCCAAACAGCATGCATGATACCCTTGACCTGCTCGAGGTCACATTAAATGAGGATAATGTCTGTACCATTGCAATGGGACATTTCGGCAAACACACCCGTATCGTCGGCCCATGCTACGGGTCAAAACTTACCTATGCCAGCGTATCAAATGCTGTTGCACCCGGACAGCTGAAAGTTCATGAACTTAAAAAAGCACTGGAGATGCTGCAATGAAAAAGGTATTCGGAGTTCTGGGAGACCCCATCGCACATTCAATTTCACCACTCATGCACAATGCAGCCTTCGAAGCACTGGGAATGGACTGCACATACCATGCATTCAGGGTGGAAAAGAAAAACCTTGGTGATGCCATAAAAGGTGCAAAGGCAATGGGATTTGGAGGAATAAATCTTACAGTCCCGCTGAAGGAGGCTGCCACAGGACTCATTGAGAGCGATCACCTGGCTGCAAATATAGGTGCCATCAATACTATCGACTTTAAAGATGGTATCAGAGGCTACAACACCGACGGTATCGGTGCACAGAAGACACTTGAAGAGACAGGGGTCGAGATTGAGGGGAAGAACGTATTGATACTTGGTGCCGGTGGAGCTGCCAGGGCTATTGCCTTTACGTTCACAGAAGCCGGTGCAAAGGTGAACATCGCTAACAGAACCCCTGAAAGGGCCATGAACCTCGCAGCAGAAATACCCAGGGTCAATGGTTTTGGCCTTGAAGTACTGGACAGGTGTCTGGAGGACACTGATATACTGATCAATACAACCACTGTGGGAATGGACCCAAATGTTGACGAAACCATCGTCACTGCAGACCAGATGCATACCGGGCTCACTGTTTTTGATATCGTTTACAATCCGTTGAAGACAAAATTGCTTCAGGAAGCCGAAGCTGCCGGTGCAACACCGGTCACAGGTATCATGATGCTGGTCTACCAGGGTGCAGAAGCTTTCCGCATCTGGACCGGCGTAAACCCTCCTGTGGACGTGATGAAAAAAGCCGCAATGGAGGCTCTGAAGTTATGAAGATGCTCATAATAGGTGGAACCGGAGGAATGGGACAATGGTTCACAAAGTTCTTCCTTCGTCATGGTTATGAGGTCATCGTATGGGGAAGCAGCGGAAAGACCGAGATCGCTGAACAGATGGGAGTGGAATTTGCCGAAGACCTTGACAAAGAGGTTGCCGAGGCAGATGTGGTGGTCATCACCGTACCCATAGACATCACTGCAAGGGTCATCAAAGAGACCGCCCCGAAAATGAAGCAGGGAAGCCTCATCATGGACCTTACATCCATCAAGGCGGAACCTGTCAACGCAATGAGGGAATACGCCCCTGAAGGCGTGGAGATACTTGGGACACACCCGATGTTCGGACCTTCCATCCCGACATTGCAGGGCCAGATCGTAATAATGAGTCCTACAAAAGGACGCTGTGACAAATGGTTCCCGGTCATGCACGATATTTTTGAGAAGAGCGGAGCACACATTGAGATAATCGACCCGGAAGAGCATGATAAATTCGTATCCGTGGTCCAGGGACTGACACATTTCGCCTACATAACTATCGGAAACACTTTCAAGAGCCTTGATTTTGACATCAGCAAGTCCAGGCGTTTCATGAGCCCGGTATATGAGATCATGGTGGATTTCGTTGGCAGGATCCTGGGACAGAACCCGTACCTGTACGCCCACATCCAGATGAAGAACGAACAGGTGCTCAAGGTACATGACGCTTTTATAAGTGAGTGTAATATGCTATCGAATATCGTCCGGGAACAGGACACAGAAGCATTCTGCAGGAAGATGACAGAGGCTGCTGCCCACTTTAAGGACACGGCATCCGCACTTCACAGATCTGACAAGCTCATCAATTCAAAGATCTCAGAGTTCGAGGAAATGATCGCATCCGTTGGAAAAGAAAGAGGATTTCTTCATACATACTCCGGCGTAACACATGTAGGGATCATCGAAAAGGTCACACCAAGGACAGTTACGCTATCAAAAGGAGACCGGACCATAGCCCTTAGGACCGAGAATGTAAGATTGCTTAATTATGCGGAACTGAAAAAATGGAAGGCAGAGAACCTTAACCATCCG
This sequence comes from Halobacteriota archaeon, assembly GCA_051749005.1. Classification (GTDB taxonomy): domain Archaea; phylum Halobacteriota; class Methanosarcinia; order Methanosarcinales; family Methanosarcinaceae; genus Methanococcoides. Next base: position 2,643 of record JBNJIC010000057.1, read on the forward strand.
GCAAGGGATATTTCTGCCCTGATACCTGCCGGAGCAGAGCCGGACACAATCGTGAAAGTTATCTCCTGCGATGAAAGGATAGTATCGGTAAATATTATTGACACATACACAGGCATATCCGACAACAGGCTAAGTGTCACATACCGCATTGCCATACTCGGGGATCTCCCGGCTGCCGGGGTGCAGGAAGACATCGAAGAACTGCTTCGCGGTCTTGGGTGTGGAATAAGAGGTCATGACCCCATCTGATATTTATGCTATGAAAAACAATCAAATACTTTATAATAAACAATTATAGGGATGATCTTTTGACAAAAAATGATAAACTGCAGACTGCCGATATGCTTCCCGGAGGAGTTGAAAAATATCTTCGTTTCTATAAAATGGGACTTTTGTTCATAGCTATATTCGGCATATATCTGGGAATTTCAGGATTGTACCTGATCATCGTGGCGAACAATTACATCTCAGGAGTCTCGATGTTCATAGCAGCACTGCTATTATCACCACCACCCATCGGCATCTCGAACATGATCACACGCAACCTTAACGTTGAACTTACCATGGGAATAAAGGTAGGGTTCTCAACGTTGCTTTTGTTCATAGCATGGTACTTCCTGTAAGCAGGAAGAAAAATTAAAAAAAAAGAATGCCATAAGGCATTGTTCGCTTCTTTTTTAATAAATTAGCGGTGTCAGATCAGACTTACGAGATCCTTGAGGGCTGCCTTTGGATCTTTCGACTTGACAATACCGGATGCGAGGAGTACTCCAACAGAACCAAGTTCAATTGCAGCCTTAAGGTCCTCTCCTTTTGAGATCCCTGCACCGCAGAGCACTTTCACATCAGCATCGATGCGTTCAACTGCACCGACTGAGCCTCTTACTATCTCGGGATCTGCCTTTGAAACAGGAATTCCCGAACCGATAAGTTCCGGAGGCTCCACTGCAACAAAGTCAGGTTCTAATGCAGCTGCAGCTGCTGTTGTAGCGATGTTATTGGTACAGACAATCGTCCGAAGCCCCTCTCCTCTTGCAGCGGTAACCGATGATTCGATGTCCGCAAGGTTCATGCGGCGCTCGGAGTGGTTGATAAGTGTACCAACTGCGCCAGCATCCTTTACGCATCTGGCAAACACGTGACCTGTGAAACTTCCTGCACCCACACCATCGAGGTGTTGCGAGTAAACCGGCACATCCACCTGCGATGCAACCCTGTAGACATCACATAGCTGCGGAGCCACTGCGATCTCAATATCATTTGCCTCACCTACATCCCTGCAGGCCTCAGCGATCCTGACAGCACCTTCCCCGGTACCTTCAAGATAGGTCTTCAGATTCAATACGATCAATGGTCTCATTCATATCCCCCTGAAAAAATGGTTACGTGCGAGGAAACGCACGCTTAGAAATCGGTCATTACCCTGAACTGGTCGATTTCTGGCTTGTTCAGTCCTTCAATGAACTGGTCTGCTGCCTGCCTGATGTCCTTGGAGTTGGTAATAGCCCTTCCCACAACGAGGATGTCAGCGCCTGCGGCAAGCGCATCAGAGATAGTGTCAACACGTACACCGCCTGCTACTGCCACAAGGATCTTCTTGTTGCGCTTCTCACCAATTGCCTTGATACCCTCGATGCTGCCCCATGCGTGAGCAGTCTCTTCGATGTCAATTGCACGGTGAAGTTCGACAACATCCGGAAGCTCATCCAGTTGTTCAAGGACAACTACAGGGTCCGGCTGGTTCAGTGTGTCCATGACAGCATAAATACCTGTCTTGTGTGCTTCTGCGATAGCCTTGTTGAGGGTTGCAATAGGTGCAAGTGCGGAAACCACAATAGCATCTGCAGTTGCATCTGCGACCATACGTGCCTCAAGGTTACCGGTGTCAAGTGTCTTAAGGTCAGCAACGATGAATGCGTCAGGCTTGATCTCACGCAACTTGGAGATAACATCCACACCATAGCGCTTGATAAGAGGAGTACCTGCTTCGAGGATAAGGTGATCGCTCTTTGGAAGCTGCCTGACCACATTGGTAATAGCACCGATGTTCGGGTTGTCAAGTGCAACCTGAAGGTATGGGGCATCCCATAGCCTTGAGACCTTGAAACCCATGATAGCGTGTGAGGACTTGTCTTTCTCATCGATCACAGTGTCGATGTCCGGGAAGTTGTCCAGTGCGCGCTTAAGAGCAAGTTTTGTAGCACCGTAGTTGTACCTGAAGATACGGTTGTAATCTACAGCCTGTGGGTGAATGAATACGCTTGCGATGATCACAAGGTCTTCTACCTGGTCTGTAGGAACAACACCTTCTTCCACAGCATCAGCGACTGCCTTGGCAACAGCTGCCTGGGCAGGACCGAAGATCTGTGCGGCCTGGTCCATGTTTTTCACTGTCACCTTAGGAACGATCAGTGTAGATGGCTTTGTAGGCAGGTTCGGGCGGATCACGGAAAGAAGAGGTGTGTGACCTGCTGAAAGCTGGGTCATACCTGTTGCGAACGCCTGTCCGACAGGTCCCTCCTTGTCCCCGATCATAAGATCGACGTGTGCGAGTTCTGGTTCCTCGCCAATTAGTGCTTCTCCAATAAACATCATAGTTATCAATCCGCTAAATTGCCATGACTATATATATCATTTCTGATGAGAATTACTTTGAAAAACATAAAAAAAAGCATATGTATCCTTAAACTATTATATAATAATGAGAACAATAGAAGATTGTGATCATTGACATATACAACCAGCTTATTAAAAAAAGGAAGCTTACAGCACTGTACGTTCTTTCTGCAATAGTAATGACATACTTTGCAAGCTGGTTCCCTGACTTTGAGAACCTTATCGGTATAGAGGGAGCAAGGATCAGTTCTGTTGTGTCATTTGGTGCATTAAACGGAATGATACTTGGACCTTTCTGGGGAGCTATCGTGTCCTTTACAGGTATAATGGGACATACACTGATAAGAGGGGGCACGCCTGATACATTCCATCTGCTAACACCTTTCCTCGTATCAATGACTTCTGTAGTAGCAGGCCTTTGTATCACAAAGAAAGAAAAGATAGCCATGGAAATATTCGGAGTGCTGATAGTTTGCTGGTACTTAACCCACCTGGGAAGGGATGTATACTACTACCCATGGTTCCACATTCTAACACTTGGAACCTTCTTTACCTTCAATTACAAACTAAAAGGAAGAGAAGAGAACATCTTCAAATTCATGTTCCTGTTCCTTGCATCACTGATGGCGATCCTTGCAGACCACCTTGCAGGCAGCATAAGTGCAACAATCCTCTTTGACCTGCCCCCGCAGATGTTCGCCTCGGTAGTTATGATCTATCCCATTGAAAGGATCACCCTTGCACTGGCCGCAGCTTCGATCATGTATATACTGATAATATCACTTCAGAACACGCTCATGGAATCTGAAACATACCATGGAAAGATCAGGGAAAAAAAGGAAGATGAGATCCTGAACTATGTTGATGAAGTAAAAGGCATTCTTGAAGATGATAATAAAAAATGAATCGGTCTTGTCAAAGACATTCGTCGATTGCCTCTACAACCTTGAAAACAGCCTTTGAGAACGGGTGATCAGGTTCCGTTATTGTCAGTACCTCCGTATCCCCTCTGATAGCAACATCACAAAGACATGGTATGGAAGCCAGAACAGGAACCTTCGACTCTTTCAGACCTGATATGGCCATAGGATTGTTGCTATGGCACTTGTTCATGATGACACCATAAGGTTTGGAGAGCGGAATGTAAATGCCTTCGATCACCTGCTCCATATACTTCTGGTGAGATTTGTCAGGTTTGGTAACCATCACAACATAATCGGCCGCAGCTATTACATTGACAGATGTAAAATCCACACCCGGACCGGTATCGATTATGAGGACATCGGTACCTGATGAGAAAAGATCTTTCTTAGCACTCATTATGTACTTTAAAGCCTTTGACTGAAATTTGCGATCTTTTCCGGACATCTCACGGACTGCCTCTATCTCAGGATTACAATATCCCACACATAAAATTCCAGGAAGCTCAGTGGCATAGTCAGCATCAACAATAGCATCCCTGATTCCACATTTACCCTCAAGTACATCATTGAGCCAGCTATCGGAATCCGGGAACATATAATTGAAAAGACTTGGTGCTTTAAGGTCTGCGTCAATAAGGCATACGCTCTTACCTGCAGAAACATATGCGAATGCAAGGTTAATAGCGAAAGAGGTCTTACCAGATCCGCCTTTTGAAGAATGTACCGCGATAGTTATTCCCATTCTGATCCCTTAATAATATATTTTCACCAATGGAGTAGGATGATAAACTTCTATATAATAGTATTTCACAGAACATTTGCTTAGAAATAAAGTAAACTTTATAAACACACAATAATCTAAACATTTGATCGATGAAGGAAATAAATATACAGATTATATAGACCATATATTTAGTGGTAACCAAAATAAATATTATTTCCCTAAACCTTCCCCTATACTAAAGTAAACTTTTCTACCGGAACGATTCTTTACAACATGTCCCATCCTTACAAGCTGGTTCAGGTAATTACTTTCCACAGCCCTTTCCTTGTGAGTCTTCTTTGCAAGGTCTTCAGCAGTTGCAGAACCCATTTCAAAGAGCGCTGTTGCTGTCTCACGCAGATGATCAGGAAGTGTGAGAAGTGTCATCACATCCAATACCTCAAAGATACTATTATCCGACTCCGTTGCAGGCGAACCCTGCATCAGGATACGGTCCAGTTTCCCGCTGATCTCTTTTAAAAGCCTCACGATCTCTTCATTGGAATTATCAATGGTCATGCTGACCTCCCGGGCAATCTTAAAACTGTCCCTATCTAAAACTATGATTACAGATGTATAGTTGGAATATACACAACTACATAATAAATGTATTGAAGAATTACATGAATACAGCAGTCTTTTTCAAAGAACAAGCAATTCAAAGGTTCTTAGACATATAGACCCCATCACGACAGTACCCGAACTTACGATAGTATTCTCTTACTCCGATACCGCTAATTATGGAGATCTTCGAATAACCTGCCTGCCTTGAAATGGCCTCCGCATTCTCCAGAAGTTCCGCACCATATCCACGATGCTGCCAGTCAGCACCGGAAGCCCCCCTGCCCACTGGAACCATGGAACCATAAACATGGAGTTCCCTCACAACTGCAGCATCCTCCAGTTCATAACGGTGCGGTGAATTGGGGAAGCGCAATCTGAGAAAACCTATCAGAATGTCCTTTGTCGTATCCACGAATGAGATGAAATGTTCTTTCCCCCCACATGAATCATATGTATCCACTGTAAGTTCAATGCTATCCGGATCCGGCTCATTGCCTTTGAGCACATTGTGGCCAACCTCCCTGCAACGGATGCACCTGCACCTGCCACCTCTTGCCTCAAGCCTTTCCTTCGCAAGCTGGCGGATATTGCTCTTCCGAACACCTGCAAGTATCTGCGGTGACGGGATATCCCTTTGTATGCGTTGCATCCTTACCCACTTCGGCAGGATCGCCTTGATATCTGCGAGAAGCTCCACAGCAGCAGCATCGTCCAGGGCCTCATATTCGCCCCTCTCCCACATTTCGTGAAGCTGTGTGCCTTCTGTGACAAGTGTGGGATAGATCTTGAGATAGTCAGGCATGAACCTGCTGTCCGTAAAGAGCCTCTTGAAACCCCGCAGGTCCCTTGCAGAGTCCATTCCGGGCAGGTGGGGCATCATATGGAAACCCACTTTTAGCGCACTGTCCCTGAGCATGCGGTTCGATTCCACAGTATCCTGCACCGTGTGTCCTCTTCTCATCCTCTCAAGAACAAAATCATATACGCTCTGGACACCGATCTCAACCTTTGTGGCACCAAGTTCCAGCATGCGATCAACATGCACCTGGTCCGTCCAGTCCGGACGCGTCTCAAAAGTTATACCTGTGTTCCTGATGGCTGCAGTCTCATTGACCTTCTGAACATCCTCCACAGTCACATAAGGATGAGTCTTTCCGATAAGATGTAAATCATCGCGCCACTGAGTACCTGAAAAATCGTTCATCGCCTCCAGGCAGCGTTTTGTGAACCATTCCTGGTAATCGATAGCTCGCGCCGAGAACGTACCACCCATTACGATAAGTTCGGCTTTGTCAACCTCATGGCCGATCTGCTTTAGCTGGGAGAGGCGACCTGAAACTATCCTGTAAGGGTCATACTCATACTGCATGGCCCGCATTGTGGCCGGCTCCCTGCCCATATAGCTCTGAGGAGAATTGAATGAAGAATTTGGTCCTCCCGGGCATGGCACACATACACCGTGAGGACATGCACAGGGCGAGGTCATGGCTGCAATTACCGCAACACCCGAGATCGTACGGACCGGTTTTCGGCGAAGGGTATCACGGACCTTCTCCCTTTCCTCATCGTTACCCGCCATTATAATGTCCGGGTTCTTTGGAAGAGTTGAAAGCCTGAACTCCTTACTGACAGCTTTTTTCGCTTCATTGAGCTGCAGATTGTCAGATACCTTGCCCTCAAGCACCATATCAAGTAACTTTCTGCATGCAGCCCTGAAATTTTCATCAGCATCAGATTTCATGGTAAAGACCGGTTATCAATAAAGTTCCGTAACAAGTGATTCCAGATGAATCCTTGCGTTAGCACTATCAATGATCATCGCATCTGCATCGGCTATCCTGCATGCTGCCTTTGCTATCTCCTCCTCATTGCGGTCAGATCGCATAACCACCGAATACAACTGCTGAAGGATCTCATCTCCGGTAAACCCATCCTCAATTAGAAGAGTATCTATGAGCTTCCTGGATTTCATGAACTCGTGATCAATGGCCGCGTTATGCAGTTCAGTCACCTTGTCTGAGACCTCACAGAGAGATTCCTCATAAAGAACATCTACTGTAACCTCCTTGCCCGGATCTTTCATGCTGGCAAACTGGAGGGTCAGCAGAGCCCTTGAGACATTACCTTCTGCATAGTACAACAGAGCATCAAGCCCGTCCCCGGAAACCGATATCTCTTCCCGCTCAGCTACTGAGACAATGAATGGCTTTAGAACCTTATCCGGCACATATGTGAAGAACAGTTCCAGACCTCTTGAACGCAGAGGAGAGATCAGCTTTGAAGGTTGAGTAGTTGAAAGGATGAACCTGCAGGTACGTGTATACTTTTCCATTATACGACGCAGAGCATGCTGTGCACTGGTGTCCAGAGATTCCACATTATCAATGAATATTACCTTGAAATCCGCATCAAGGGAACCCATTCCGGCAAACTCATTGATAACTGTCTTGAAAATGGAGATCACACTTGAGTAGATCTTCTTGGGATCGTCCGTACCGATTATGTGAGTAAACCGCTTGTCACGAACAAGATAGCGCTTCCCCTGGTCAAAGAAATCGGATGCATTGAAGTACGTGAAATTGTTCTCATAGCCCTCCCCATACAGTTCGCGTGCCATAGCAAAAGCAGTCGATGCCTTACCTGAGTTCACCGGCCCGTGAAAAACCAGATGTGGCAGATTTCCCGAACTGACAAGATAGGAAAGAGCATTGAGGGATTCCTCATTTCCCAGTATATCCCCAATCATCTTCGGGCGGTATTTTACAGTCCACATATCTTTCATCATCAACACATCCTTAAGAAGCATTTTACTCTGCTTCGTTGAGTACTTCCTTTATAACCTTACCATAAACTGGCCTTGCTATGAGCACACCAATGAGAACACCAATGATGGTAGTAATGGCAAATCCCTTGAGGGCACCGAATCCCATCACCACAAGTGGTGACATTGCAATTGTAGTTGTCGCAGCTGCTGCGAAGATTATACCAAATGCTTTAGAGATCCTTTCAACATATACTTTTGTAGACGGGAGCTTGCCTTCGTACAACACCTCATCAGTAATGATCACAAGGTGATCTATACCAGTACCTATTGCAGCAATGATACCCGCGATCGCCGGCAGGTCAAGCTGCCATTTTATGGTCGCTGCAACTCCGAGGATCATGATAAGCTCACAGATAGAGGTACCGATCATTGGAAGAAGGATCTCTTTCTGACCGTATCTCCTGAACACCACCAGGGCCACTGCAAGAAGTGAAAAAATTCCAGCAAACAGAGCCTGTTTCTTGAACTGTTCACCCAGTGCCGCATCAACCTGCCCTGAGCCCATGATCAACACGCTCACAGGTAATGCACCTGCACGAAGATGTATATGGAGCTGCTCTGCCTCTGACTTGCTTTCTTCATCAGGACCTGTTGAAGCTTCCCATGAGTAGATCGGGACCTCTGCCAGTCTTGTGGCTGCCGAATAGCTCAACGGTGCACCGTATACCTCGTTATCATCAAGATACATGTAGAGCCAGTGTGAGCCCGGGTCGCTGGTCGCACCAGTTTCCATGGCAGCCTTCTGAAGGGCGATCGCCCCTGTCGGGCTAAGTGTGAAAGGTGTATGCCACTGCCCATCGTGGAATGTCACAACACCTACCTTCTCAATAGCATCACCATAAAGCACATGAGTGGTATCATTACCCTGTGTCTGTATCCTTATCTCGAACTTGCCTGGCTTTTCTACGATCTCCTTTGCAGTTGCAAGGTCAGTTCCTGCAAAGTCGATAAGGATGTAATCCTCACCCACAGTACGCACTGGTATGTCCTTTAGTCCGAGGGAATTTAGCTTATCGCTGAGGATATCACGTGTCAGATCACGGGTATCGGTCCTGACACCTTCACGATATATCGGAGTACCGTCCGCTTCGGTCAGGATGGTTCCGCCAACTTCCTCCATAAGGGACTGAAGGTCCTCCTGTGAGACCTCGGTACGTAACTCATACTCAAAAGAAACCCCAGTTGAAAGAGGGATAACCTCTGCATCAAGTGAATCGGAAAGGTAGCGCGTGATAAGCTTCTGCTTGCTGGTATAGAGAACAACCTCTGAAGTACTGCCCGAATATGTGATCTCGTATTCACCGATGCCTGCAAGGGCCATCTGGGTGTCCGAAACATAAGTATCGGTAGTAAATACCACAGTCGTTCCTGTGGAAGAATAACCGCTTCCGGCATGACCGGTGACACTTTTAACATCAACGGATGAACCGATGACAGGCTCAAAAATAACAGGAACCAGTTGAGATATCTCGGCATCCACCTGGGCCACTGCACCCAGAAGTCTTATCTGGATCCATGAACCGCCTTCAAGGTCAAGTCCGTAATTAAGACCAGTTGTCATACCCTCATCTGAAGAATACCAAGGTTGTATCATGACAACAGAGAACACAACCGCTGCAATCAGTAACCACACACGCAGATCGCTTCTGAGGCCTTTCTTTACTTCATCTTCCCTCATGCACTTCTCCTCCGTGGATTGTTGTGGTTCACATGCCATCTCAGTATACCGGTATTAAGCAGCCATGTGTTCATAATATCTGCCACCAGACCGAATATCAGCACAATCGAGATATCGGAAAGCAGGTTTACCTGGGAAGCTGAAGATGTCACCAGATATGAGAAAGTGGATACAATGTACATTACCGCAAGGGCTGAAAGCGTGGTAGTGGTCATGGTAAGACCCGTATACATTGCACGCCCGATGTTCTCGTTTGGAGTACCTCGCCTCTTCAGAACACGCGTTGTCAGCAGGATGTCACTATCTACCGAATAACCGATGATCATCAATAAAGCTGCTACAGTACCCAGTGAAAGTTCGATCCCGAAGATGTTCATGAAAGCAACTGCAATAATGATATCAGATATTGCTGAGATAACTACTGAAATAGAAGGGACAGCTGTCCTGAAAATGAGCAACACGAATATAGCCATTCCAATAAAGGAAAGAGCTATCGCCTTCAATGCCTGTGACTGGAGCTCTTTTCCGTACAGGGCACCGATCTGCCTGATCTCCACGTTCGAATACTTCGAAGTCACGTCCTTCTCAAGTGCTTTCTGCTCTTCATTGACCATCGGTCCAAACTGAAGGATCGCACGATCTCCTGTCTTACGTGCATCAACAAGAGAATAATCGGAATATGCCTGTTCGAGCAAAGATGCGGATTCCTGTGTCTCAAAAGCTACCATGGTGCCGCCCTCGAACTCAAGTCCGAGCTTTACAGGAGCACCTGTGCTTGAAAATACTACCAACAACACTAAAATGGCTAGTGCCAGGACCACAAGAGGAATGGTGACAAGCTGCTTATCATCGCGTCCTCTTATGAATGAATCAAGATGTTTTGCTAGAATTGATTCCATTTTTAAATACTCCATTATCAGAAAAAAATGTAAACTATAAATATTCTTGTATATGCCAGATGCATACACTATAACTTATATATACTACTTACTGTTTTCTTTTCACATATGACCGAAAGACCCTCAATTGATGAATATTTCCTGGAGATCGCTTCAGTGGTCGCAAAGCGTTCCACATGCCTGAGAAACAAGGTCGGAGCGGTTATTGTACGTGACAAAAGAATACTTTCCACCGGCTACAACGGTGCACCCAGTAATATGGACCACTGCATTGACATCGGTTGTATAAGGCAGAAGAATAACATCGCATCCGGAACCATGCATGAAAAATGCCGTGCAGTTCATGCTGAGCAGAACGCCATCATACAGGCAGCAATACATGGGGTCAGCATTGCAGGAGCAACCGTTTACTGTACTCACCAGCCCTGCATCCTGTGTGCAAAGATGATAATAAATTCCAATATAAAAAGGGTTGTATTCCGCACAAAGTATCCTGACAATGATGCCCCTGAGTTCTTCAGGGCTGCAGGTGTAGAAATGGTGAACCTTCAGTTAGAGAACTGACGAAGGCACCTTAAACCTTTTCTTATTACATCCTCGTTCTCAGGGCGGTACATCTCTTTCACAGAAACATCATCCTTCGTATGGATCTTGTATCCCCGAACGATCACTACAGGGTATCCCCCTGCTGCCTCACCCATCAACAGGTTCGCAGCCGAAGCGATCTCGTCAGCTACAGCTTCCTCGGTGATCTCCAGCTCTT
>JBNJIC010000058.1:0-13470 GCA_051749005.1 Halobacteriota archaeon
GAGGAATGCAGGTGCCCGTGATGAGATCTTTGACGTGACCGATCTGTTCAAAGAGACCGAATCAAAGGTCATAAAGAAAGCACTCAAGAAAGGAAAAGTACTGGCAGTCCTCCTGCCCGGATTTGCAGGACATGTGGGAATGGAAGTACAGCCCGGAAGGCGCCTTGGTACAGAGTTCTCAGACCGTGCAAAGACCTCTGGGGTAGGCGGTATCTTCCACACCGATGAGCTGCCGAACTACGGAATAACCGAAGAAGAGGTCGCATCACTGCGTGAATTCGTCGGTGCAAAGAAAGACGATGCTGTCGTAATGGTTGCAGACAAAGAGAAACGTGCACGTGGTGCCATGGAAAGTGTACTGATCCGTGCACAGGAAGCCCTTGAGTTCGTTCCGGAAGAAACAAGACGTGCACTTCCTGACGGGAACAGTGCATACATGAGACCGCTTCCGGGAGCATCAAGGATGTATCCTGAAACCGATGTACCCCAGGTAGAGATCACAAAGGAGTACATTGAATCTGTGGAGATCCCTGAGCTTCTGACCGAGAGAGCAAGGAGGTTCAGTAAGGAGTACGGACTCAACGAGGAGCTTGCAGAGAAGATCGCATATTCACAGCATCTTCCACTATTCGAGGAACTCATGGAGAGCTTCAGCAATGATAAGACCATTACTGCAACCCTTATTGTTACAACGATAACAGGACTTGTACCTGAGCTCAAGCGTGATGGCGTGGATGTTGCCAACATTACTGATGAGCATTTCAAAGAGACCTTCGCGATCATCTCATCCGGAGATGTTGCCAAAGAGGGAATCGAAAAGATCCTCCGTTATATTGCAAAGAAACCAAAGTCCAATATCAGGGACAGTCTGGAAGAGATCGGACTAACTGCCATTGATACCTCAGAGATTGAAGGATTCATAACAAAGGTAGTCTCAGACAGGCAGGAATTTGTAGCAGAAAAGGGAATGGGAGCCGTAGGTCCCTTAATGGGGATCGTTATGGGAGAGTTCAGAGGGAAAGTTGACGGAAAGGTACTCAGCGAACTACTGAAACAAAAGATTAATGAGCATATCAATACATAATATCTGATAGATATTTATGATGGCTGGAAGGAATTACACGGGGACATTGGTGTTAAAGCTTGTATTGATAGCGTCTATAATGCTGGCAGCATCTGCAATAGCAGGTGCTGTAACAGTAGAAGAGACAGAACAACTTACTTTTGAGTTCAACCAGAGAGCCCCTGCATGGAGTCCTGACGGGCAGCTCATTGCATATTCTTCAGAGCAGGCTATCTGGGTGATGAACGTTGACGGTTCTGAACAAACAAGGATATATGATACCATGGCCTGGGAAGGAGAACCCTCTTTCAGTGCGGACGGGAAATTCGTTTATTTTGCCACAGAGCATGTCCAGCCATTCTCTTCCAATTTCATCAGCATCCGAATGGTAGAGGTAGCTGAGAAAAGCAACAGCTCACAGATCGCAGAATCTACTGCTGACAAGAGAGCTCCTGTCATGAGTCCTGACGGAACGAAGATCGCATATCTTTCAAAGGCAGCAGGAAACTATGATATCTGGGTAATGAACCCTGATGGAAGTGAGAACAGGCAGATAACAGACTCTGCTGATGATGAAGGTGCACCTTCATGGTCACCGGATGGTGAAAAGCTCGTATACTCACTGGAAGGCAACATACTGACCGTTGCTCTTGATAACAGTGTTCCTGTTGTCCTCAGGGACGATGCTTTTGCCAATGCTCACCCTGTCTTCAGTCCTGATGGTACAAAAATAGTATTTGTATCGGACAGGTCTGGAAATTCCGACCTCTGGGTAATGAACTCAGACAGCCTTGGTTTAGAGCAGATAACATTCGATAATTCAACACAGACATACCCTGCGTGGAACCCTGAAGGCGACAAAATAGCATTTGCATCAAACGAAGGCGGAGACTTTAATATCTGGACGATCACACTTTCAGACACCGAGAATCCAATTGATCTGGGACACGACAAGGAACTGATAGTCGAAGAGGAAGAAACCAGTTTCCTAAAGACACTTGAGGAATTTGCAAGGGAATCTCCATTGAGGACATTGACAATATTATTCGGAATGTCTGTTATCATTATATTGTTCTTCCTGAGGAACTTCCTGAAAGGACTGTAAAAAACTCCTTTGATATTTATTTTTTATTTTTTGTCGAATATTACCCCAAAATCATACAGGCAATAGTCCTGATAATTATATTTGTTTTAAAAATCATAGATTCCATCGCAACGCTTATAGCCTATTCATGACATGTATTCGCAGGTTCGGATGATGTCTGCAGTAATAGGATTAGAAGATGGAACAATTTTAAAAGGTACTGGTTTTGGTGCCGAAGGTATCGTTTGCGGAGAACTTGTTTTTACTACCCAGTACACAGGATATGAGGAGTCGCTCACTGACCCTTCATACGCTGGTCAGATACTAATGTTCACGTACCCTCTTATAGGGAATTATGGTGTCAATGATGAGACCTTCCAGTCCGACGGCGTAAAGGCCGAAGGGCTTGTAGTAAGGGAAGCCTGCCCTTTCCCAAGTCACCACCTTTCAACTCGTAACATCTACAAGTTGATGGAGGATGAAGGCAAACCGGGAATTGCCGGAATTGACACACGTATGCTCACCATAGGTACCAGGGAGCATGGTACCATGCGTGCTGCGCTAATTAATGGCAGCGACGATGGTGAGGAAGCTGTCAGGCTTGCAAGAGCACAGCCTGACATCTCAACACTTGATCTTATCTCAAGGGTCACCTGCAAGAAGCCTTACACTATAGAAAGTAAGGTCAAAACAGGTGATAATAAACATGTTGTGCTCTTTGACCTTGGAATGAAGAAGAACATCTCTGTAAGTCTTTTGAACAGGGGTTTAGATGTCACAGTAGTGCCTGCAAATACACCTACATCTGTGATAGAGGATTACAACCCTGACATGCTATTCCTTTCAAATGGTCCGGGAGACCCTCAGAATGCACAGAATGCTATCAATGTCGTAAAGGACCTGGCAGGAAGTATGCCGATATCAGGTATATGTCTGGGACATCAGATTATCTCAAGGGCACTTGGAGCAGATACATATAAACTTAAGTTTGGACACCGCGGAGCAAACCAGCCTGTAAAGGACCTGGAATCCGGAATTGTACACATTACATCACAGAACCACGGCTTCGCTGTCGATGGTGACTCTTTTGAAGGTACTGATGTGACTATCACACAGATCAATACTAATGATAATACAGTAGAAGGTATTGAACACAACGATCTTGAAATCTTCAGTGTACAGTACCATCCGGAAGCAAATGCCGGACCAAGGGACACTGAAAAGATATTCTTTGGAAAGGTTATGAAAGCTATGGGAGGCAGGGTATAATGACAAAACGAACAGATATAAAGAAGATCCTGCTGATCGGCTCCGGACCGATCATGATCGGACAGGCTGCTGAATTCGATTTCTCAGGAAGCCAGGCTTGCAGGTCGCTCAGGGAAGAAGGGTATCAGGTGGTATTGGTGAACTCTAATCCTGCAACCATCATGACAGACCCTGAGATGGCAGATGCAGTCTACATCGAGCCTCTCGAGGCAAAGGTCATTGCCAGGATCATCGAGAAGGAACGCCCTGATGGTATTATTGCAGGTATCGGTGGTCAGACCGGACTGAACATCACAAGTGAACTTGCTGATCTGGGAGTTTTCGAAAAGTTCAATGTCGAACTGCTTGGAACATCTCTTGAAGCCATCAAGAACACCGAGGACCGTGAGCTCTTCAAGAAAAAGATGGATGAGATCGGGGAAAAGGTTCCCAGAAGCGTGGCAGTTTCCACACTGAAAGAAGCTGAAGCACTCATTGACGAACTCGGCCTTCCACTTATCATCCGTCCTGCATACACCCTTGGCGGTGCTGGTGGCGGTATCGCATATACAAGAGAACAGCTTCTCGAGATAAGTGAAAGAGGACTGCGACGCAGCAGGATCAATCAGGTACTCATCGAAGAGAGCGTCCTTGGCTGGAAAGAGTTCGAATACGAGGTCATGCGTGACTCCAACGACACATGTATCGTCATCTGTAACATGGAAAATCTTGACCCAATGGGAGTGCACACTGGCGAGTCGATCGTTGTAACACCATCCCAGACACTGAACGATGTTGAGCACCAGATGCTGAGGACAGCGGCGATCAAAATAATACGCTCTTTAGGAATCGAGGGTGGATGTAACATCCAGTTCGCTGCAAAGGATGGCGAATACAGGATCGTGGAGGTCAACCCGCGTGTATCAAGGTCATCGGCCCTTGCATCAAAGGCAACCGGTTACCCGATAGCCAGAGTAACAGCCAAGATCGCTATCGGAATGGCTCTTGACGAGATCCTCAACGATGTTACCAAAAAAACACCTGCATCCTTTGAGCCTACCATAGACTATGTAGTTACAAAAATCCCGAGGTGGCCTTTTGACAAGTTCGTGACAGCGGACAAGACTCTGACAACCGCTATGAAGAGTACCGGTGAAGTGATGTCCATCGGACGTACAATTGAAGAATCGCTCCAGAAAGCGGTCCGTTCCCTTGATATCGGAATGAAGTTCGGAAGTAAAACATGGGACCAGGCAGAGGTCACAACTCTGCTGAAAACACCTACCAGCGAGAGGCTGTTTGTTATCTTCCATGCACTGAAGACCGGAATGAGCATTGAAGAGGTTTCAGAACTTTCAGGCTACGACATATTCTTCGTAAGAAAGATCAACAACATCGTAGAGATGGAGAACAAACTTGAGAACGATCTGTTCACAGGCGAACCTGACATTGAGATCCTCAGGGATGCCAAACAGCTGGGATTCACAGATGACAGGATCGCAGAGCTCACAGGAAAGACACGAATAGAGATAAATGACCTTCGCCGTGAGAACATCGAGGTCACCTACAAGATGGTAGATACCTGTGCTGCGGAATTTGCTGCAGAGACACCTTACTATTATTCATGCTATGAGACCATGTGCGAAGACCAGCCAACCGGCAGGAAGAAGATCCTGATCCTTGGTGCAGGTCCTATACGCATCGGTCAGGGCATTGAGTTTGACTACTGTACCGTCCATGCTGTCACAGCCATCCGTGAGGAAGGCCTTGAAGCACATATCATCAACAACAACCCTGAGACGGTATCAACTGACTACGATACTTCCGACAAGCTGTTCTTCGAGCCTCTGACACTTGAAGATGTCATGAACGTGATCGAGCGCGAGAAACCATACGGTGTGCTTGTCCAGTTCGGCGGACAGACATCCGTGAATCTTGCAATGCCTCTCCAGAAGGAGCTAGATCGCCGTGATGACCTCGATACTATAATTCTTGGAACATCACCTGAAGATATCGATATGGCAGAGGACAGGGAGAAGTTCAACCTTATGATGAGCGAACTTGGAGTTGCGCAGCCAGAAGCCGGTTATGCCACATCCGAAGAAGACGCCATAGAGATCGCATCAGAGATCGGATATCCTGTACTTGTCAGGCCATCATACGTTCTCGGGGGACGTGCAATGGAGATCGTCTATGAACAGGCAGATCTTGAACGTTACATGATAGAAGCAGTCCGTGTATCACCTGAGCACCCGATCCTTATCGACGACTTCCTCGAGGGAGCAGTGGAGATCGATGTGGATGCTGTCTGTGACGGAAAAGAAGTGCTTATCGGTGCTATCATGGAGCACATCGAAGAGGCTGGTGTACACTCCGGTGACTCTGCATGTGTGATCCCCCCATACTCACTATCCGAGGAAACACTGGTAACAGTACGTGATTATACCCGCAAGATCGCACTTGCGCTCAATGTGAAGGGACTTATCAACATCCAGATGGCAGAGCAGAACGGCAAGGTCTATGTCCTTGAAGCAAACCCGCGTTCCAGCCGAACGATCCCATTCGTATCAAAGGCTGTGGGTCTTCCACTTGCCAAGATCGCTGCACATGTCATTATCGGAAACACCCTGGAGGACCTTGGATATGCAAAACTGGACGAAACACCTGTGGAACATTACTCCGTCAAAGAAGTACTGCTTCCATTCGACAAACTACCAGGTGCAGATCCTGTGCTCAGTCCTGAGATGAAGAGTACCGGAGAGGTCATGGGAATTGACTATGACTTTGGACGTGCTTTCTTCAAAGCACAGCTCAGTGCTGACAACATCCTGCCATTGAGCGGCTATGTCTTCCTTTCCATCAGGAGGAACGACAAAGAAGCGTTTGTTGAAACTGCACGCAAGCTGCAGGATGCAGGACTTAAACTGATCGGAACCAAGGGTACTGTGAACTTCCTTGCCGAAAGAGGCATCAACATGGAAGCAGTTATGAAAGTCCACGAGGGCAGCCCGAACGTTATCGACATGATGCGCAGGGACGAGGTCGCACTTATCGTGAACACGCCAACAGGAAGGCAGTCACGAAAGGACGGATACCGCATCCGTCGTGCAGCAGTGGACTTCAAGGTGCCATACATAACCACTATTCAGGCTGCAAAGGCAGCAGCTGATGCAATTGTCTCAATGCAGAAGGGAGATCTTACCATCAAATCCATCAACGAATACCACAAGGAGATCGTCAGGGACTAATTATAATTAAAGGAACGATTTAACATGTCAAAGAAAGTAGTACTTGCCTATTCCGGAGGACTTGATACATCAATCTGTATCCCGCTCCTCAAAGAAGAATACGGATATGATGAAGTCATTACAGTAGCAGTCGATGTAGGACAGCCAAAGGAAGATGTCACCCAGGCAGAAGAGAAGGCAAAGAAGATCAGTGACCTCCATTTCACACTTGATGTTCGTGAGGAGTTCGTGAACGACTACATCTTTCCTCTTATCAGGGCCAATGGTGACTACGAAGGATATGTGATGGGTACATCCATAGCACGTCCTCTCATCGCCAAGAAGGTCGTCGAGATCGCTGAACAGGAAGGAGCTGTTGCAGTTGCACACGGCTGTACCGGCAAGGGTAATGACCAACTCCGTTTTGAGGCTGTTTTCAGGCTCACTGATATGGATGTCATCGCTCCTATGAGGGAGATGAACCTGACCCGTGAATGGGAGATCGAGTACGCAAAAGAACATGGGATTCCAGTTGGTGTCACCACCGCAAAGCCATGGAGTGTTGATGAGAACATCTGGAGCAGAAGCATCGAGGGCGGAAAGCTCGAAGACCCCGGATACATCCCACCTGAGGAGATCTACCAATGGACAACCTCACCGGAGGATGCGCCAGATGCCCAGACCATCGTGATCGGTTTCGAGAACGGTGTCCCGGTCTCACTTGACGGTGAGAAGATGGGCGGTGTGGAGCTTATCGAAAAGCTGAACGTCATTGCAGGCACACATGGTGTCGGACGTACCGACATGATCGAGGACCGTGTCCTCGGACTCAAGGCACGTGAGAACTACGAACACCCTGCAGCAACCGTGCTCCTTGCAGCACACAGGGACCTTGAGAAACTTGTCCTCACCCGCTCTGAGCTCAAGTTCAAGGCAATGGTGGACGACCAGTGGTCCGAACTTGCATACTACGGTCTTGTGGACGAACCACTCTACGATGACCTGAATGCCTTTATCGACAATACACAGGCACGCGTCAACGGTACCGTCACAATGAAACTGTACAAAGGAAGTCTCACAGTCCTTGCAAGGACATCACCGGCAGCACTCTACTCAGAGGAGCTTGTATCCTTCGATGGAACCACCATCGACCAAAAGGATGCCGAAGGATTTGCGAAGTACCACGGTTTCCAGGCACGCCTGTTCAGGAAGTTTGTTGACCAGAACTAAAAATAACAAGAATAAAAATGATTTATTCGTATGCGAGTTGTTGCATACGAATTTCTTTTTTAGTATACCTTTCTTAACATGGCCATTAAGAGTAAGCGACTTCTCTATTCTGGCATTCTTTTTCTGGTATTCTCATTAACAAAAAAGAATTCAGTAGTTGTTTTCCAATTCCTGTCCTATATGTTGATTCAATTCTTCTCATCCTTAAATTTTGCATTGGAATGCTGGCCGTCACAGAATGGTTTATTTCGAGATTCACCGCATCTGCAAAGAGCATAATGGTCCTGTGTTTCAGGTATTGAACCATCAGGGTCATCAAGTCTTACCCCGGCAACATTGTAAGGTCCGTCTTTCAGAACAAAAATTTCCGGGCCATGTGAACAATTCTTATGTAATTTCCCATTAAAAGTATAACTCAATGCGCCAGAAGGACAGGACCTTATAAGTTTTGCTATCTCTTCCGGGTCTGCAGCATCCGGATCTGCCCAGGGTTCTTCACCCTTTTTGAAAACAGAAGGCAGATTACGAACACAATGACCTACGTGAGAACACACATCTCTGTTGCGATGAATTGTAATATCTTTCCCTACATAGGTATCAACCCTGTCTGGAACACGGTCTTTTTCTTTTTCCCCGGAAAAATCATTCTTTAAATGTGTACCATCACAAAATGGCATATTTGCCGACCCTCCACATCTGCAAAGTGCCATAACAGGTTTTGTTTCGATAAAAACACCCTTTGAATTCCTGAGTGTTTTAAGATCTTTCACAATATATGGTCCGTTTTTTGATACGTTTATTGAAGGCCTCACTTCTTTTTCCACTCACACACCTCTGTAAAAAGAAATCTGTGCTCATAGCATTTCTAATTATTGTAAAGAATAGGCTTTCTAACTAAATCAGTTATAGAAGCTGAAAAAAATTAGATCCTATTCATTTAAACTGTTTACTGCAACATGATCTTTTTATGGCATACTTGATTCCAATTTCCGCCATATCCAGGGTTTTCAAACTTTTTGAGGTACATCAGGACTGCATGAAGGCAAAATTCTATAGTAAAATAATTATATTTACATTTGTTTGGTTCCAAAAATATAAGTACATATAAGATCAAATTTTTAAATGGAGTGGAATTCTATAGTTAATTCTAAGAATAAAAGTGGGGTATTGATATGAAAATTAAACAAAATTTGCTTATTTGTTTTGGAATGTCCTTGATATTACTGATAGTGTCTGCAGGAACTGCTGTAGCTCCGACAGTTACCTGTACAGATGCCGGGTTAGGCGATCTCGTATGGGAAGACCTCGACAGAGATGGCATAAAGGATACAGGCGAGCCAGGTATTGCTGGTGTGACCGTTAAACTTTATGAGTGTGGAGGTAATGCTCCTATTGCAACCACAACAACGAGTTCAACTGGAATGTACATGTTCACAGGACTTACACCAGGTGACTACTATGTTGAGTTTGTTGCTCCGGTCGGATACATCTTCACACCACAGGATCAGGGTGCTGACGATGCAATGGACAGTGATGCAGATCCAACCACAGGAAAGACTGTATGCACCAACCTTGGGTCAGGTGAGACCGATATTACATGGGATGCAGGGATCTATAGGATAGTTCCTGAAATCAATATTGATATCAAACCAGGTTCATTCCCAAACTCCATTAATCCACACAGCAAAGGTGTTATTCCGGTTGCAATATTGAGTACAGACGTTTTTGATGCAACCACGGTAGATCCTGTGACTGTGGAATTTGGTCCTAATGATGCAGCACCACTAAGGTGGGCAACTGAAGATGTTGATAAAGATGGAGACCTGGATCTGGTATTTCACTTTAAAACCCAGGAAACTGGAATTGAAGCAGGGGATACAGAGGCAACTCTGACGGGTGAAACTTTTGATGGCACAAACTTCGAAAGCACTGACTCAGTAAGAACTGTTCCTCATACAAAATGATTCTGATTTAACATCAGAATCTACTTTTTTCTTTCTTAATTCAGAATTATCATAGATTAGTTTTAAGCTAATTATCAGACCTTCAGCAATCAACCATTAAGGAAAGCATCAAGTCTCTTCATCCCTTCCTCGATATTCTCGATACTGTTCGCATACGAGAACCTGATATACCCTTTTGCACCATCCCCGAAATCAATTCCAGGAGTTACAGCAACACCTGCCTCTTTAAGAATTGTACGGCTCAGTTCAAGGGAATCGGTTGCAAATTCGCTGGCATCAGCAAGCACATAGAACGCACCCATTGGTTCGTATCCCAGTTTGAAACCGACATCCTTCAGTCTCTTCAACATGTACCTCCTGCGCTCATCATACGTAGCCACCATTTTGTCAACATGATCCTGAGGACCGCGCAGTGCGGCAATACCCGCTTCCTGAACAAAGCTATTGGCGCAGATGAAGAAATTCTGCTGGAGCTTTTGCAATACTCTCATGCAGTCAAGGGGTGCTATAAGATAACCAAGACGCCATCCCGTCATGCAGTATTTCTTGGAAAATCCATTGAGTAAAAATGCATTCTCAGTGTATTCCAGAATGCTGTGGTCCTTTCCGCCATATATAAGACCCTGGTAGATCTCATCCGAAATTATCGGGATATTACCTTTATTTTCTGCTATCTCTGCGATCCCCTGCATCTCCTTTGATGACATCACATAGCCCGTTGGGTTGGAGGGACTATTGATCAGGATCGCGCTGGTCTCTGCATCAAGGTTCTCGGACACAAGATCAGGGGTAAGACCAAAGCCGTTGTCTTCGTATGTGTGGGCAAAGTTCGATCGGCAGCCAAGAGCACTGAGGAAGTTCGGGTAGCAGGCATAGTGTGGATTTGGTAAAAGACATTTCTCATTCTGGTCCAGCAATGCCATGAAGGTCAGCATCAGTGCAGGGCTTGTGCCGGATGTAACAAGCACCTGCTCGGGAACAAGGTCGAGTCCGAAGCGATTGTTGTAGTCATCCACTATTGCACTTCTCAGTTCACGCAGGCCCTGGCTGTGGGTATAGCGAGTGTTGCAGGATGAAAGGGAGCGGTTGGCTGCATCGCATATGTGTGGAGCTGTTGGGAAGTCCGGCTCCCCTATCTCAAGATGAACGACATCCATCCCGGATGCCTCCAGCTTCTGGGCACTTTCAAGCACTTCCATAACATAGAAAGGAGGGATGTTCACAGACCTTTGGGATAATGATGAAGATGGAGATAGATGTGGCATTCTTGTTGTCTCCTGATCCTGAGTTATTAAAACTGATGTTTAATTGATATGCAACTGGCCCTTATTTAAGGATAACTTTTTGTAGCAATATAAGGATATTTATAGGATCGATGAAAAACTTCCTCAGAAAAGTGAAAGATACTAAAGAAATCTTTAACTTTTTTAATCCCATGTGCACTCCTTCGAATTTGTATTCCTGAGTGCGGATTCATGCTAAAAGGATGGCAGGATATCTGAAAATAGCAGGAATCACATTTGAGCCATGAAAGAACTTTGCATACAACCCGATATCCAATATCCTGAATCCGCTCAGTCTTGGCTTTTCACCAGACCATTACAATATTCCTTCTCATCAGCAATACAAGCCTCATATAGCTGTTCACGAAGGTCAGGCATGGCTGAAAGAGCACGTGTCCAGTCCGGAAGAAGTACATCAGAAGGATGCTCAAGATATTCCTCACCTGCTCTTCTGATCACACGTGCGAACATGTCAACATAAAGTTCCTCTTCATGCCTGTTATAGCAAAGACCGTTACAAATGGCATCTGCATGGTACCTGCGTATGAGGTCCTGACCAAGACGCTTGTATTTTACATGGATGCCATGAAGATATGAATGGGTGATATTACTTTTCGTGGATTCCGTGGTAATCCTCATAAAGGTGGTAAAAATATCTCCGACCATCTTGCAAAGACCCTCTGACCTGTTGGCACCTATTCCCTGATGCTTGTGGTCATAGTATCCAAGATCAATCTGGCATACTTTTTTTGTGGTTGTGTTCCTGTAGACCTCTGCAAGAAGACCTACTTCAAGACCCCAGTCCGCAGGAATACGTATGTTCATAGCAAGATCACTGGTCATAGCAAACTCACCTGCAAGAGTATAACGGAAAGCTAACAGGTACCGCATAATATCCGCCTGCGTGTCCATCTGGAGTGTATCCAGAAGAGGGCGTATGAAAAGCCTGAAAACACGACCATGCATTGTCCTCTTCTCCAGGTTTATTCTGGCATAATAGCCTTTGTTAAAAAAGAAGTTCATTTCAGGATCCACGACCGGGTATAGCAGTTTTGCCGGGAAGTCCTTGGAGTAAGTGACAATATCCGCATCATGATAAGCAATAGCATAAGAGTCAAGGGTAGCAATTCCTGTAGCAAGCCATACATCTTTGCCTTTGCCTTTAAAGGAAGTGATATCAATTCCCATCTTTTTCATAGTGAACAGGACGTGCTGTATCCTGGGACCGTCACACCAGACCACAAGGTGGGGAATATTCAGTTCCTTGAAGAATTCCACCACATGAATATATTCATCAGTGGTTTCAGCAGCAAGTGCGATCACTATCTGATTAAGGCAGTTGCATTCATTAAGATTAGAAATAATGTTCTTAAGAGGAGGATTATTTACTTCTTCATATAAGATAGGAATGATAAGTGTCGAAGGTCTTCGGGTTTTAAGATCATTGATCCTTCTGATCAGTTTTTCTTTATCAATACTAAAATCATGAATTGTTGTAATATATTCCTGGTAAAAGTCCATCTAACTCCCCAATAGATCCGATAAATTGTTAAGGTATCATAGACAGGAAGAACAAAAAAATAAGAAATGCATTACCCCCAACTGCAAATGCATTACCCCGTTCCCTTTGTATGATAGTCTGAATACCTATATATAGAACATTCAATATAAACTTTTATACGAAAGGGAAATATAAAGCCGGCAACCGCTCTCTAAAATATTACATATACAAAGAATATTTTTTAAATGCCGGAAGGGGGAATTTCTTGAAATATATCATATTTACAGACCTTGACGGAACTTTTGTTGACCATGATAACTATTCATACGAAGCAGCAAGACCGGCATTAAAACTGCTGAAACAAAAAGATATACCATTAATCTTCTGTACAAGCAAAACACGTGCCGAAATTGAAGTATATGTTAAAGAACTGGACTGCCACCATCCATTCATATCGGAGAACGGGGGGGGAATATTCATTCCTGAAGGATATTTCGACATTGATATTGAATTTGATCACAAGGCAGGAAGCTACAATGTCATTGAACTCGGGACTGTTTATTCCAGATTAAAGGATACGCTCATGGAGATCAGCAGGAACTGCGGTATTGATATCATCAATTTCGGGAATATGACCACAGAAGAGGTCAGTAAAGATACAGGCCTTGACATTCGCTCTGCAGGACTTGCAAAGATACGTGAGTATGATGAGGTATTCCGGATAATAGATGAGAACGAAGAGAAAGCCTCAAAGATGAAAGAACTTATCGCAGGTGCAGGGTACAACCACACAAGAGGAGGAAGATACTGGCACATTATCGGGGATAACGATAAAGGTAAAGCTGTCAGGATACTTGCCCATATTTACAG
>JBNJIC010000059.1:0-13236 GCA_051749005.1 Halobacteriota archaeon
GTCCGCCTGCCAATGCGGCCACTGCCAGTCCGGCAAGCAAAAAAGGTTCGATCTGTAAACTGCCCATATGAGAGATAAAACCGGAAAGTGAGGAGAAAAGGACCACCAAAGAAGATGTAGCTGGTGCTGCCTTAATACCAAATCCCAGGAACAACAATACAGGGACCAGAAATATACCACCACCAATACCAAGCATTCCTGCTATGCTGCCGATGAACAATCCGAGAACTATCCCGAGAATGAAACGTTCCTTTTGACTTGCCTTTACTTCACTTTCCGTATTTTCGACCTTTTTTGAAAATATCATAATTAGACCAGCAAGTGCTACAACTAAGCTGAATATACCCAATGTTGTGGAATCCGGAACCGACCTTGAAACAAAAGCACCAAAAGGTGCAGCCAGAGCCGAAGATATGATAAATGGTGCTGCTGTGTGAAAATCTACCATTTTTTTCTTAATATATGTCAGGGTAGCTGAAAAAGTGGTAACCACGTTCAAGAGCAGTGCAATAGCTATAGCAGTTAAAAGGTCTACCTCAAGCCAGTACAAAAGAGGGACATATATTATTGCACCTCCCATCCCAAAGAAAGAGAAGAGGATAGACAGAAAGAAAACAATCACAACATAGAGAAATGGATCCATGAATATACTTCCACCGAAAAAGATCAATCCTTTATAAACTTCTTGATAAGTATGATCTACTTAATCTGTTCAATTTAATTAATCTATTCGATCTGCTTAATCCTGTTTAATGAATACATTCCTGAACTCCTCGATCTGCTCCCTGTTTCCGACCACTGCGATGGTATCACCCGCCTCCAGTATGAAGGATAAAGGAAGAGATGTGGTTACAGAACCGCTTCTTTCAACACCTATGATACGGCAGTCGAATTTACCCACAATATCAAGTTCCCCTATGCTATTGTAAGCCATTGTAGAACCTTCTTTAACCTGGAACTTCTGGATCTCAATACCTTCATAGAGTACTATATCCTCATAAAGCTGGTAACACTCTGCTTTCCTGCAGTTGGAAGTGATCTTTGCAAGAAGTTGACCGGCCACTATTGAAAGCGATCCGACATGATCAGCACCGGCTTTGTAGAGTTTATCAATGGAATTTACAGAATTTGCACGGGAGAAAATTATGCAATCAGGCTTGAGGCCGCGTGCCATAAGAGTTGCAAAGATTGCTTCTGTGTCGGTATTCAATGTGATAATAACTGTTGATGCTTCCTCAATTCCTGCCTCTTTGAGAACAGACTCATCAGTTCCGTCACCAATAATATATTCAAAATCAACATTTGCGAATTCTGCCTCATTCTTATCGACCACTGTGAAATGAACATCGTTTTCAATGAATACTTCAACTATACGTTTGCCAACGTCCCCATAGCCAAGTACGATCAAATGCTCATTGGTTATCATGATATTACTCCTTTAATCGGTCAATTCCCTAAGTCTCTGAAGCTGTTCCATGGTACCTACTGCAATAATAACAGTATTCTCTTTAATGATGTCAGCGGAGTTGATGTTAAAAGTGAGCTGCCCGCCTTTTCTTAATCCTACTATAGTAGCTCCGGTCTTTTCATGCACATTTGCCTGTGATAGAGTCATTCCGATCAATTCGCTTTTTGAGTATACAGGGAATTCTATTATCCTGCAGCCCTCAAAGAACTCGGTGGTCCCGAAGAGTACACCAAGATAAGGATCAACTGCCTTCTTTGCAAAAAAACGACCCAGAACCAGTTTAGGGGAAATTACACGATCAGCACCCGCATATTTCAGGTACTTTATCTTGGAAGCATCCTCTGCTACGGCAATTATCCTGACATCACTTACCTTTCTTGCAGTGAGAACGATGTTCGCATTTTCATTGTCAGACTGGTTTGCAATAAGAAAACGAGCGGAATTTATGTTCGTATTTTCCAGTGTGGTCTCGTCAGCAGGGTCGCCATAGATGCAGGAGATATTATCTTTGGTCAGTTCCCGAAGAGCCTCCTCATCTTCCGATACAATAACAAAGCTCATATTCTGCTCCCTGAACTCTTCCACAAGGGTCTCCACAAGAGGATTATAACCGCATACTATGATGTGATCTGAAATTTTTTTTGGCACCTTGACTGCAAGAGGAAGCTTCATGGTCTTCTCGAACCATGGGGTAATGACCAGCGTGATCAGTATTCCAAAGAACAGCGGAATTCCTGAAAACTGAACAATTATGGAAAATATCTTCCCGATCTCTGACATGAAGACTATATCTCCATAACCAACTGTAGTTACGGAAGCAATGACCCAGTAAAGAGCATTTGTGAGATCTGCATATTCATACTGACCTT
Organism: Halobacteriota archaeon; assembly: GCA_051749005.1. Classification (GTDB taxonomy): domain Archaea; phylum Halobacteriota; class Methanosarcinia; order Methanosarcinales; family Methanosarcinaceae; genus Methanococcoides. Next base: position 2,338 of record JBNJIC010000059.1, read on the forward strand.
CGTAAACCATCAGATGCATGAATATCAGCATATAAACCACAATAACTGCTACAGACATTACAATATAAGCTGCAATGGATGAAGTCAGGAATTTTGGATATCTCATCTCATTTCCTCTCAGATCATAATTATATTTGACCACAGAGGCCTGATCCTGCCTCTGTACTTTTTCCGGGACCTGTGTGATTTGGCTCTGACCTTTTTCAATTTAATGCCATCTATACTGAATTAGATTGTTCTTAATGATGATATTATGAGCTTACTCCATTCAGAACTATCAGAAACCATGCACAATATACGGACCGAATATCATGAACAGGAAAGATATTAGGATCACAATTGTGAAAGTTGCTGCAATAGCTCCTGAGATATTCGTTGCCCTTTTTTCATCCGGTACGACCCTGCCGACAAACGAACGCAGATAGTCCCTGAACACATGTCCTCCGTCCAGAGGTACTGCCGGGAGGCAATTGAACAGGCCTACATAGAAGTTAAGCCAGCCTATCCATAGCAAAGCATTTGCGATCCAGAAAATACCTATACCAAGTGGCTCACCCCATCCCACAGGATGGTAGAACTGCGCAAGTGTACCGCTGAATCCAGGGAACCCTTCGCCTGCAAATCCAACAATCGGGAGTCCCAGAAGAATGATCCAGCCGACAAAACCGGTCATCATTGAAGGTATTGAACGCAGGGCTTCAAGGTATGCCTTTGCAGGGAACTCACCTACGGTAATACCAAGAGGTACTACTTTAAGACCGTTGGAACCATAATAAATACCAAGGAAGCCTTTTTCGGTGCCTCCGTCAGGATGTGAAGCCAGTTCCACTTCATAGAAGGCAGACGATGCATTTCCTTCTGAATCGTCACCCATCAATGTTTCCACAAGGATGGTCTGACCTGCTGTTGTTGAGTTCATGAAAAGTACGAAATCATCTGAAGAATTAATGCGTGTGTCATCAATATTGATTATCATCATTCCAGGTACTATTCCCGCTGCTTCAGCAGGAGAATCCGGAACAACATCATTCACATATATACCAGTTACATCTTCAGTTGCAGCTTCCCCGACCTGAACATCATAGACCGACACCGTGTGCTGTCTGGCAGCATGCACTTCCACAACTTCCCCGGGTTCAACACCGCTGATGTATAGCATGATGTCATTTGCTTTTTCAATTGGAGTTTCATCTATCTGTGTTATGACCATATTGTCCTGAAGTCCCGCAAGATCTGCAGGAGATTCCGGAGTTACATTGACTACCATAGCATCGCTAAGAGGTGCTATTGCACCAAGTACGGGACCGAACAAGAGTATTAAAGCGATGGCAGCGACCACAAAATTGGACATGACGCCTGCTGCCAGTATCCTTGCCCTCTGTTCCCTTGTAGCGATATTGCTTTTATCGGGTTCTTTTTCCAGACCAAGTACCCTTCTTTCTATAGGTCCTTCTGTGGAATCCGATCCCTGACCCCTGTCATCTTCCTTCTTTACTCCGAAAAGTTGTTCCTCATCCGGTTCGGCAAAGCCGCCGATAGGAACGATAGCAAGCAGGATACCCATGGATTTGACCCTGATACCTTCCACTTTACATAATATCGCATGTGAGAACTCGTGCACCACAAGTGTGACCAGAAGAGCAATCACACCCCAGGAAAGAGGTATGAACTCGTTGACACCTGGAATAAGGAAAATGTTCCTTGCCTCATTGAACTTACTGGGTTCGGGCAAAGTATTGTCCCCTATAGATGAAAGCATGGCAACATCCGATACTACTATCACAAGGAACATGGCAAACATTCCAATGAACATCAATACTATCCCGAAGTTAGCAAATAATTTCCATGCACTTTTCGGCCTTGCAAGGAAATCCAGAAGTTTCTGCCCTCTATGAGTCCTGATCATAAGTATAGGACCATAGCTAGAGATGTTGTATCGCTCAAGTATTCCTTTTTTGTCAAGGATCGAGACAATGACCCAGTATAAAAGGAAGAATGCTATTAAAATTCTGGTTTCTATCAAATGAATTCTCCGGAATTATATGTAAATATAATACAATGCATTTTCAACTAATCTGGTATCTGCTCGTATAAAAGATATCCCATTCACAGCAAGAAGTTCAACTGCACATATTAAAACGTATCTGATGAAAATGCACCGAACTGCTGGGCAAAGTTCAACTGGTCAACCTCTTCCCAGTCCTCAGCAATCATGCCATCCTCTATACGTGTAATAGTAATGCCGGTAAATCTCACTGTCTTGCGTGTGGGAGATACACCCTGGAAGTCAGCAAGATGCGTACCTTTGGCAGTCCATCTGGTTACCACCCTGTCGCCCTCAGCAATTACGTCATTGATCGTAAACTGCAGATCAGGAAGAGCCTTATGAATAGATTCCATAAAGTCCATAAGGGACTCAAGGTCCAGATCCTCACCACCAAAATGTATCTGGTATTCAGGGCTGCATTTATCTGTAAGTTGTTTTGGATGCCAACCCTGATCTGAAATTCCCAGGACCAGTTCTTTGTTCCTTTCTTCGATACTGCGAGGATCAAAGGATGGATCGTTCTCAGGTATAGCTGTCGTCATCACTAAAGCACAATTACTTACTCTTTAATAAATATATTTCAAAGAAAAGCAGTATTCCGGACAAAATATAATATCAAGATCCGATCAAAAGTTGAAATATAAACGAGCGACAGATAAGTTTATAAGAAATACAGCTATTTCTGGTAACGTATTTCTCGAATGCGGGAGTAACCAAGTGGCCAACGGTGGCAGACTCAAGATCTGCTCGTGTAGACGTTCGGGGGTTCGAATCCCTTCTCCCGCACCATTTAAGGTGATCTTTTTTGACCGGCAAGATAACTTATGATGCTGTAGTTGAAGCCACTTTTAACATAATAAAGGAAGCTGAGACCATACTTCCTGAAGATGTTGTGAAGGCTCTTGAAACAGCAAAGGAAAACGAATCAAGCGATGTTGCAAGATCGCAGATCGAAGCGATCCTTAAGAATATTGAGATCGCAGGGAACAACAGCATACCTCTCTGTCAGGACACAGGAATACTCATATTCTATGTAGAGATCGGAAGGGAGCTTAACCTTGACTTTGATCTTAAAGGAGCTATACTTGAAGCTACAAAGATGGCAACCCAACAAGTCCCTTTAAGACCCAATGCCGTTGACCCACTTACCCGAAGCAACAGCCACGACAATACTGGCGAAGGACTTCCGGATATAAAGTATGACTTCGTGGAAGGTCGACAGCTAAAGATAACTGTAGCCCCGAAAGGTGCGGGTTCAGAGAACATGAGTACATTGAAAATGATGAACCCGACCGAGCTTGAAAGCATTAATGACTTTATCGTTGAGACAATCCTCAATGCAGGAGGAAGACCCTGCCCACCAGTTATCGTAGGTGTTGGAATAGGAGGTTCTTTCGACAAAGCAGCAAGGCTTTCGAAATCCGCCCTTTTGAGAGATGTTGATGACATGGACAACGAGGAAAGAAATATCCTTGAAAGTATCAATTCGCTTGGTATCGGACCAATGGGACTGGGAGGCGATACCACTGCCCTTGCAGTCCACGTTGGCAGGTCCTACTGCCACACAGCATCTCTGCCCTTGGCTATCAATATCCAGTGCTGGGCAAACCGCCATGCTTCAGTTATCCTGGACGGTGATGAATAATGGAATACTATCTGAAGACACCTCTTAAGGAAGAAGATGTCGGACAGCTCAATGCAGGAGATATCGTGTATATCAGCGGCACTATCCTGACAGCACGTGATGAAGCTCATGCGAGAATACTTGAAATGCACGAAGAAGGTGATGAACTTCCATTCGATCTTGAAGGAGCGGCCATCTACCACTGCGGACCCCTGATGCAGCCGATAGAGGGAAAGGACGGAAGTGAAGAATGGACTGTCGTTGCAGCCGGACCCACTACAAGTGACAGGATGTCAAAGATGACACCTGAACTGCTTAAGCATTACAATGTACGCGCTCTCATCGGAAAAGGTGGAATGAACAATGTGGCTGAAAGCCTGAAAGGAAAATGTATCTACCTTGCATACACGGGCGGTTGTGCAGCTCTTGCAGCAGGTTCTATTAAAAGGGTCCCGAAAGTTCACTGGTTTGACCTTGGAATGCCGGAAGCGGTATGGGAACTTGAGGTCGCTGAATTTGGTCCGCTCATTGTTGGCATTGACACAAAAGAAAATGACCTGTTCACTTCTATAAAAGAAAAAGCAAGAGAGTCCTTCTCAAAGAAGTGACATCTCATTGTTCTATTTTTAATTTATCTGTTTTTTCTCAATTCGTTGTTAACATATCAGCTACAGGCTTCTTCTGATCAGAGGATTAGGAAGCATACCCAGGCGATGAAAGTCAGTATGAACGAGTGTTTCAGACCTGCAGATATACGGTTCTCTCCCAATTGCCCTGCAACAAGACCACTCATGAATCCCTGTATTACGGATGCATGGAACAGTACACGAATGAAATTATCAGGGTCAAAAGAACCTATGAAACTGCCACCTGCAGAAGAACCTGCCACAGCCTGACTTGCCTCGAACATTACCGGGACAAAACGTGTGGACAGCATCAATATCACAAAGATGAACACAAAGAAGGCAATGTAACTGATCACCACATAAACTGCCATGTTACCACGGCGTTCCCTCTCAAGCACCTTCAGTTCACTTGCATCTCTCGCAGCAGCTTCAAGTACGAAAGACACACGACCTCCTGCACGACTTGCCTGTGTAATAAGAGCCACTGAACGTGATATAAGGGGAGTGTTCATCCTCTTTGCAAAGTGTTCGATGGTCTCTTCAAAGGAAATACCCCAGGAAACCGAGCCATCCATCTTCCTGATCTCACTCGTCATTGCACCATACTCACCTTTTGCCACAGTGCCCAGTGCAGCCGGGAGAGTAAGACCTGCCCTGCTCATTTCTGCAATATCACGCAGGAAGTTTGGCATGTACTCTTCGACCTTGCTTATGAATTTGTGTTTCCTGTGATATGTTATTGCAGGTGGAATGATAAACAACCAGACGGAGAATATGATCACATGGTCAATAGCATGCGTCCCCCATGTCATCGACAGACCCAGTGCCATGAACAAAAGGGCAATAGGACCGCTGAAGAACATAGCATAGTAAGGGTATCTATAAAGTGCAGCTTTTGGATCACTCAGGAATTCCTTTACACGAACGTTCTTCCTCGATTCCCCAAGTTTTATGTTAATGACATACTGCTCGATCTTCTCAAGTTCCTTCTCATCCATATGAGGAATCTCAGCTTCATGGATCACAATAGGATCACCATTCGCATTCAGTGCGATGGTCTCAGCTACCTGACCTTCATCGGTTTCATCAAACTCGTCAGATTCGGAAACTTCAATTGATTCAACAATGTCATCGGAATCAGAAATATCAACAGATTCAACAATGTCATCGGAATCAGAAATATCAACAGATTCAACAATGTCATCGGAATCAGAAATATCAACAGATTCAACAATGTCATCAGAATCAGAAATATCAACAGATTCAACAATGTCATCAGAATCAGAAATATCAACAGATTCAACAATGTCATCAGGTGGTGTCATCCCAATATTTTCATCAGTTCCGGTATTACCTTTATCTTTCATTTCTTCACTCCTCCGGCGTTATTGAACTGATAAGAATCAAAAACATAGCAGTTCCTATTGGGATCAGACCATATACCATCAGATAAAGGAACATCATATCTGCTCCACCCATCAGTGCTACGATGGATATTACGACAATCAGGAAAAGAGGACCCGCGACAAATGCAGTAACATAGGTTTCACCCATCAGGCCAAGTGTTTCAAGGAATTCCTTTTGTCTTTGTCGGTTATCGATAAGATATTGATCGGCCTTGATCTTGAAGTAAGGTTCCAGGTCACCACCTGATGTTACAACAGTGATAGCGCCCTGCAGGAATTCCTGCATCATTGGAGAAGGAGTATGGGCTGCAAGATTCTTCATTGCTGTCACGAGATTATCACCTAATACTTCGAGATCACGTACGAGATATCTCGCCTCCACAGCAACCTCACCATAGATATCATTGGCTGCAAGGGAACGGAAAAGATCGACCGGAAGAACCCCTGCTCCGGATAGTGCAGACATGTAATTGATACCATATGGAAGGATCTGTTCTATCTTCCGTTTCCTGTCACCTGCAACAATATTGGGATAGAACATACCAAAATAGTATATACTGCTGAAGCAGAGAACTGCAAATCCAATACCTCCGATCAGGCGTATAGCAAGAATTTTGTAAGCAGCATATTTTGCGGTCCATACAGGGAAACCAAGTTCAATTCCGGAAATATCAGGGATTGGAATAATAGCCAGAAGAGTATTGACCAGAATAGACAACAATACCGTAGTCATGATGGCCGTTAAGAGGACACCTGAGAGATACATGTCGTATCCTATGTTCATTCTGGCTTTCATCAGGTTCTGCCTGAGGGAGAAATACTTGGAACGTTTGTTCACATAGTACTTGCCAAAAATGGCAAATGCAATGCTAAAGTATGAATTATCCATTCAGATCCTGCCTTATAACTTTCAGTAATGTTTCCGGTTCACGCTTGTACGCAACCACGATCTTGGAGAAGTCCTTGAAATTAGTAATGTTCTTTGAGCGTGCCCACTCAATGACATCCTGACGCTGTTGTAACTCCTCCCTTACCTGAGCTTCGCTCCACCCTCTCGCATCCATCACGCTCTCAATGACGTAGGAACGCCCGGAGTACTGGAACAGGTCCTTTGAAGCATTCCATGAGAATACCTCGTTGGTCAGCAGCTCACCAGTCCTTGGATCAACACCAACGATCTCAGTAAGTGCTTTGCAGCGCCTAACCCTATCTTCCCCGATCTTCACCTGGGTCTGCAGGGACACAATGTCAAGAGCCTGTATCATGATCCTCGGGATATTGATAGGTGGATTCTCAAGCCTGTGCACAAGGGACTGGACCGAGTCGGCATGCAATGTTGAAAACGTTGTGTGTCCAGTTGACATTGCCTGGAAAAGTACATAGGCTTCCGCACCCCTGACTTCACCCACAAGGATATATTCAGGACGCTGCCTGAGTGATGCCCTGAGAAGTTCGTACATCTCAATTGAACCTTTCGATTCTCCGCTGAAGGATTCACGGGTCACACCGGGGATCCAGTTAGGGTGGTCAAGGTTCAGCTCCCTTGTATCTTCAATGGAAACAATCTTCATTTCCGGCTGGATGAAAATAGAAATTGCATTCATAGCAGAGGTCTTTCCTGAAGCTGTACCTCCTGAAAAGATGACACTCTTACTGGAATCAACAGCAAGCCACATATATGCCAGCATTGCCGTAGAGAAAGTATGATAATTTATAAGGTCGGTAGGTGTGATCGGATCCTCGTTGAACCTTCTTATGGTAAAAGTGCTACCTCTTGTGGTGATCTCCCTTCCAAGTGTTAACTGGATACGGGAACCATCCGGCAATGTCGCATCAAGCAATGGGTTTGCTATGGAAATATGTTTGCCACATATCTGGGCAAGCCTGATGGATAATGGGTCCAGATCCTCATCGGTAGGAAATGCCACGTTAGAAGGGATGGATTCGTATTTTTTATGATATATGTAAACAGGAGTATCAGGACCATCGCATGAGATATCTTCGATCATAGGATCACGCATCATGGCATCGATCTCACCGTATCCCAGATAATCACGGATTATGTAGTACATGATCTTCTCACGTGTAAGAGTAGTGAGTCTGATCCTGTAATCAACAAGGAACTTGTTGACGTTCTCGCGCAGGTAATCTTCAGCCACATCACGGTTCATACTTTTAAGATGTGCATGAAGAACTTCAGCTATGCGCTCCTTGATCATTCTGAAAAGTTTAAGTTCCTCTTCCTCGAATTCCGGCTCAATGACCTGATATTGATATTCATGAAGATCAGGGTTGTAAGAGATCCGGACATAGCAGTAAGGAGGATTTGTCTCAAAGAACTCTATCTCGTTATAGCCAGAATCCTCGTCAAGGGTCAGATCTACGAGAGGACCATGAACTGAGAGATCGTATTCTTCTACTTCATACTCCTTTGGCTTGAAAGCATTGATCACCCTTCTGTGGAAAGGTTCCTTCTTGAAGATGAACATAGGAGTCTCTTCATACTCTTCAATATCCCCAGTATCCTCTTCTACTTCTTCTGAGATCTCTTTTAGCGTCTTTTCCCACAGGGATTCTATTTCCTCTGGCAATTTACCTTGTTCCTCAATATCTTCTTCCCTCTCGGAGGAAGAAATCTCAAGCTGATCCATTTCCTCATTATTTTCATCGTTGGAATTATCTTCCAGACCATCAATATCATCTGTGAGAAGTTCTTCCGAAAGCGGATCATCTTCAACTATATCTACTATGTCAATTATGCCTTCTTCCACAGACTCTATTTCGTCTTCCTTTTCGGCACTTTGAGGATTCAAATTTTCAACCATTATACCACGCCTTTGGTAATGCCATTCCTTACTGATAACAACAATAAGAACCTATTGAGCCCCCATGACTGTCCTTCATTGTTGTCAAAATGAGTATGCAACTACGGCTTATATAGTTACCGCAGATATTATTGCTTGCTCATCATCATTATAATTATAATTTTGCTTATAAAAGCATATTGGTCATTAGATCAAAAGGAACGGAACATAATACGTCGTTACCAATGTAAATCTATTTATCCACAAAAACAAAAGTAGCACATAGTTAAAGGTGAAAGCAATGCAACTAAAAGTACAACCTATTGACATCAAAGTCGGTAAATACAAAGTAATCCTGAACACAATCGATGCAAAGGAGCTCGGTGTAAATGAAGGAGATCGCGTACGAATAAAAAATCATGAAACACTTACTGCAATTGTGGATTTCACCGAGGATATGATATCACCTGGGATGATCGGCCTTTACCATGAGATAAAGGAGGCAATTCAAAGGGAATGGACCGACACCATAGAAATTTTCCCTGCAGAAAAGCCAAGATCGACATATATAATCAAAAACGTCATGGACGGCAAAAAGCTCACCCAGGAAGAGATAGGAATACTTGTGAAAGATATTGTGGAAGAAAACCTTAGTGAGATCGAGCTTGCAGCTTTCCTTACTTCAACCTATATCAACGACATGACCGATGACGAAACTGAATGGCTTACAAAAGCTATGATCGATACAGGAGATAAACTTGAGTTTGACTCACATCTCATAATGGACAAGCATTCAATAGGTGGAGTACCCGGTAACAAGATCTCACTGCTGATCGTACCCATAGTTGCAGCTAACGGACTGATTATACCAAAGACAAGCTCAAGGGCCATAACTGGTGCAGGTGGAACTGCAGACCTCATGGAGATACTCGCACCTGTAGAATTCGATGCGGACGAGATCAAGAGGATGACGGAAGAAGTAGGAGGAGTACTTGTATGGGGAGGTGCCACCAACATCGCGCCTGCTGACGACAAGCTCATCAAAGTAGAATACCCGCTTTCAATTGACCCGCACTGCCAGATGCTGGCTTCCATTATGGCTAAAAAGGGAGCCATTGGTGCGACACACGTCGTCATGGACATACCTACCGGACCCGGAACAAAGATAAAGAATGTCCAGGAAGGAAGGAAACTTGCAAGAGATCTCATCGACCTTGGTGACAGGCTGGGAATGGATGTCGACTGTGCCCTGACCTACGGAGCATCTCCGGTAGGCCGCACAATTGGTCCGGCCCTAGAAGTCATTGAAGCATTAAAGGTCCTTGAAAACTTCGATGGTCCAAACAGCCTTATAGAGAAAAGTGCATCACTTGCAGGAATGCTTCTCGAGATGGGAGGCGTGGCTATGAAGAATCAGGGATACGACCTTGCCATCGAGACCCTGAAGAACGGTAAAGCACTTGAGAAGTTCAAGCAGATCATCAAGGTACAGGGTGGTAACCCGAACATTACCCACAAGGATATCGCAGTGGGCGAATTTACCAGGGACATCATTTCCCCTACCAATGGATATATCCTGGAATTTGATAACAAGAGGTTAGTCCAGATTGCGAGGCTTGCCGGAGCTCCAAATGATAAGGGAGCAGGACTGCTTCTTCACAAGAAGCAGGGCGAACCTATCAAAGAAGGAGAAAAGATCCTGACGATCTATGCTGAAAAAGAATCAAAACTTGAAAATGCTGTACAAAGTGCCAATACCAAGCCACCTTTTATAGCAGAAGGAATGCTCCTTGAACGTATCCAGAGCTTCAAGGAGATATGAGACCAATGCCAAGAGTGGTAATACTCCGTCTGGGACACCGTCCAGAAAGAGATAAGCGGATAACAACTCATGTAGGACTTACTGCCCGGGCACTTGGTGCAGAGGGAATGCTCCTTGCGTCCAATGACAAAGGCATCAGAAACGCCATTGAAGATGTCGCAGAGCGCTGGGGAGGAAACTTCTACGTCGAGAACGATGTCAACTGGAAAAGCGAGATCAGAAAATGGAAAGAAGATGGGGGCAAAGTCTGCCATCTTTCCATGTATGGGATAAACCTGCCTGATGCCACCAATGAGATCAAAGGCTGCAATAAACTGATGATCGTAGTAGGTGCTGAGAAAGTTCCTTCAGAAATATATGATCTGGCCGACTGGAATGTTGCCGTTGGGAACCAGCCTCATTCAGAAGTTGCTGCAGTCGCCCTTACAATGGACAGGATCTCACAGGAAGAACCTCTCTGGAAAGAGTTCGGCGATGCAGAACTGACCATCGTACCGACGGAATGCGGTAAAAAAGTTATTGATAATAGAAAAAAAGAATAAAATCAAAAACTGGAAAAATATGAGAGAG
>JBNJIC010000060.1:0-13207 GCA_051749005.1 Halobacteriota archaeon
GCTCTACAATAGGTACGTATGTCTTGGCGGAAACGGAGCTGATGATTGAACGCTTCTGGCCGTCGAAGATACCGATGGCTTCTATCCTTGCCTTTGCGGAACCGTGCTTACCTGGTTTTGATTTTGAGATGCCCTTGATCACACATGGCTCATCATCTACAACTACGTACTTACCTTCTTTAAGTTCTTTAACCTCTACTTGCTGTTTCATTTATGATCCTCCTGTCACTCGTAAAAAAGCGTCAAGTTTTTATTAACGGATAAATCTGTGGTTATAATTCTACGTTCTATATAAGAAGTTAACGTATAAAGACTGTCAAAACCATGGATGTCTCAAAACTATTTAAATATCGTGTACTTCAGAATTTCCTGTTGTCATTTTTGGTTCAAAAAGTGGTTTCTTCAGGCTAAATTTCGGATGTCTGCTTATTTCTTCAGCAATTCGTCCTCAAGCTTCTGCCTTTTCTTGTGGTAGCGTAACCACCCTACTCCAAGATATCCTGATATCCCAATGATGATCAATACAGCTATGATCATAAGCGGATATGTTGTTTCTACAAGGATCGGGTTGATGTTCTCCCGCTGTTCATATGTGGGGTACATTATATCCCGTGGATCATTGCTATGGCCAAGTCCCAGGGCATGCCCAAGTTCATGGGTGACAAGCTGTTCCATATTGGCATCACCATATTGCTGCCAGGAAAATCCTCTGTAATCCCCAACTTCCATTACGATGTCTGCACGAACATACCGTCCGTTTGCTACCATGGGTCTGCAAAAACCGGCGACACCTTTCTCTGCGCCGGTAACTTCTTCCATGTTCTCAACCCACATTATGTAGATGTCCGCATCTGTGGTATTGACAAGTTCAAAAACAGGTGTATAACTGAGCTTTCCGTTTCCGCCTTTCTCCCAGTATTCCATGGCATTGACTACAGTTGCCGGGTAAGAGGGACTGTAATGAGGGGGTGTGTTCTGTTCATCGATATATACTGTGATCGGGGAGTGGTCCCATGGTTCTTCAAGGAATTTCGGATATTCCTTTTCACCGAAAAGCCCCGATCCCGGAGTAATGATTGCGATGATTACCAGTATAGTTATTGCTGCTGTCCTGAAGTTCATAATCTCTCATTCACTACAGTATTGGTTCTTACATCGAAGTTTATTTTCAAAGGATATGTCTTTTTTGGGATGTTTTCTGTCATGGTAAGTAATTGTATACTTTGTTCCTGAAGTGCCGTCGATCTGTATGTTGCCGTTGATCTGTTCCACAAGTTCGGATACAAGTTCCAGTCCGAGCGAATCTGTATGGGAGATGTCCGTTAGAGACATCCCGATACCATCGTCTTCTATACAAAGGGTGTACTTCTCTTCTGAATGTTTGAAACTGATGCGAATATTACCTTTGCCTTCCGGGAAAGCATATTTGAAACTGTTCATGATGAGTTCATTCAGTATAAGGCCAAGATGGGTTGCATTATCAAAGCTCATGAGAATGTCTTCGGATTCTATGTCTATGTCTATGAATTGTGTCTGGTGCTCATTCATGTGGTACAGGTAATCCACAACATCATGTACATAATTGCGGAAATTTACCTTCCCCATCTCTTTTGAACGGTAGATTTCCTCATTGGCCATTGCTATTGAATGCACTCTGTCTCTGCTTTTTTCAAATGCCCGCACAACTTCCGGATCTGTGAATTTGGATGATTCAAGGTCAAGAAGGCTTGAAATTATCTGGAGGTTGTTCTTGATCCGATGATGTATTTCCTTCTCGTGCATCTCCTCTGCCTTGATAAGTGCTTCCTCTGCCCTTTTTCTTTCAGTGATGTCCTCTCCTGAACACAGAATGCCTGTAATCTCTCCTTTTTTCCCTCTCAGGATCGAGTTATGCCATAGAATTTCCTTTTCTTCTCCATCAAGTGTTAGTATTGGTGCTTCAAAAATTTCCAGTCCTTCTGTATTACCGCTGACAAACTGTTGATGCTTGAGGATTCCCATTTCTCTGTTCCTTTCCGGTACAATTGTATCATAGAAGTTCTCTCCGATCAATGAGCCATCGGTGCAACCAATTATCTCGCATCCTTTCTTGTTCATGAGCTGGACATTTCCTTCGGTATCGAATACCGTGAGCATGACTCCGGCTGTGTCCAGGTAATTGCGTGCAAGGTTACGTTCAGATTCGTTCTTCTCATTTAGTTCCTTGATCTTCAGTAGTGACCGTATCCTTGTCTTGAGCTCAAGCTGATCAACAGGCTTTGTGAGAAAGTCATCGGCACCGGCTTCAAAACCTTTTATGCGGTCTTTTCTGTTTGATAGTGCGGTAACTATTATTACAGGTATGAAACGTGTTCGCGGATTATTTTTCAGTATATTGCATACTTCGTATCCTTCGATATCTGGCATCATCACATCTGCCAGGACAAGGTCTATGTTTTCTTTTTCAATGATTTCCAGACCTTCATATCCGTTGTAGGCGGTCATTACCTCGTATTCAGGATACAGGTAGGCCTCCATCAGCTCCAGTATCTTCTGATTATCATCAATGACCAGTATTTTTGGTAAAGTGTTTTCTTCCAATTACGGATACCTTCCTGTGTTTAGGTTTATTCTTCTGATCAAAATTAATTGCATAGTATTATATTTCTTTTGGAAATGTGAACATTTTAGCCTACTTTCTCACTTCATATAAATATTCTTAAATGTTATGGTCGTTGCTTTTCTATCACCCTTGACTTATCTTTTGCAGGATAATTTGAAATATCTTGATGGAAACTCATAACCTATGCGTAAGGTCATTCTCATACTTTTATTATCATGTTCCATAGTTTGCATGTCCGGATGTATTGACAACAATGGGGCAGTTTCGGAACGTACTGTTACGTTTGCAAATGTTACGGAGGTAATAGACGGCGATACATTCGTCATATCAGGTGGTGAAAAGGTACGTCTTATTGGTGTGGATACTCCTGAAAGGGGGGAGCCTTATTATGAGGAGGCCAGACAGTACATGGTAGATAATGTTCTTGGAAGGACTGTCGGCCTTGAATCAGATGTTAGTGACACTGACCGGTATGGGCGTCTTCTGAAGTATGTATGGCTTAACGATACCATGGTGAACAATGAGCTGGTTCTTTTGGGACTGGCATATTCAAAGACCTATGAGCCGGATATCTATTACCAGGAAATAATGGACAGTTCCGAATCCCGTGCAAGAAAGATGGGTTTGGGCTTATGGTCCGCTTCAGTTTCCGGGGAGTCTGATTTGATCACTGTTTCCTATCTTGATGCCGGCAGATATGTCGGACAGACAGTGGGGGTTGAGGGTACTGTGGTAACAACTTCAAGAAATGATAAAAATGGAATTATTTTTCTAAATTTCCATGATCCATATGAAGGTTATTTTACTGTTGTAATATGGTCTGATGACTGGAAAAGGTTCCCGCAAAGCCCGGAGGTCTATTATAAGGGCGAACATGTCCTGGTTATCGGGAAAGTTATAGAATACAAAGGCACTCCTGAGATCGTTGTGCAGGACCCTTCTGAAATCATGTTCTTAAGGTCCTGATACTTCATTTTCATCGCAGGGTTAAAAACATAAGATTAATAATTGGAAAGCTGGATCATAAGAACATGCAGAAGAACATTGCTGTAGTTTTCGATAGTGCAGGTACGCTGTTGCATATGTACCGCGTGGCAAAGGATATGGCTAGCGGTGACCTTATCACAGGAGTGGAAAGTACTGACCTGGTGGCACAACGCAAGGGACGTGCACTGATCGTGCTTCACACTGAACCGGCTTTGATACTCAGTGTTGATCGTAACATGCGTGTCATCGATTTCATTGACAGCTATGGTATAGACATTGACATCAGCTGTGCCAGCGTTCCTTTTTCTGTGGAGGTTGCCTATGATATAATCAAGGACAGTGATATCAGGATAGCTGATATTTTACATGTGGTCCATGTTGTCAGGGAACATTGCCCCAGAATCTTCTATGTGGCTGCAGGAATTATTGTTGACAGCAATGACCATTCCGTTCCCTATGTTCTAAGTACGGGGGGTCGCATGTTCCACGATACGAAAGAGACTGTCGAGAAACTGAAAGAGATGGGTGTTACGGTCTTTATTGCATCAGGGGATAGCAGGCGAAATCTTAAACAGCTTGCAGAATGTATCGATATTCCTCTGGAAAGGGTCTATGATATTGCCACTACCCGTGAAAAGGCGCGTATCATCCTTGAACTGAAAGAAATATATGATAAGGTTCTGATGGTAGGCGACGGTCTTAACGACATCCTTGCCTTAAGGGCTGCAGATATTGGTATTGTGACACTTCAGCAGGGTGATGAACGTCCTGAAAAGCTCGAGAGGTCTGCAGACTTGGTGATCAAAGATATAAGTCAAGTCCTGGATATAGTTGATTCTCTCTAACTCTATTTTTACTGTTCCCGAATGCGTTATTTATTCGTTGAATATTGTTTTTAAATGTTAACGCCGATGAGCCAATGCGTTATGTTTATGTACTGCATTATGTAATGCTGATATATCTAATAGGGACAAATTCTTAATAATGTCCCGGGTCAAATAAATACAATAATCATTAGTTTAATGGTTTTGTGCAGACCGTGCAAGCCTGTTAAGTAGCATAAAATATCATATAATAACATAACTTATGCACAACCAATATCGGAGGAAAGCAAATGTCATTGTTCATTGAGGTCAAAGACCTGACCATATCTTATGATGGTGTTAAGGTTCTGAAAAACATCAATCTTAACATCAATGAAGGTGAAGTCATTGGAATATTAGGTCGAAGCGGTGCCGGAAAGACTATTTTGATGCACGCTTTGAGGGGAGCCGAGGAATATGAGGAGATATCCGGTTCCATCATCTATCATCTGGCAAGATGTGATAAATGCGGTCACATCGATCCTCCCAGCAAGATAGGTGAAAAATGCCGCCACTGTAAGGAAGATTCTATGAAGCCTTTCGAGGCAGATTTTGTTGCTCTTTCACTTCATGATCATGAGCGAAGAAGCGTTTCCAAGAGGATCGCTATCATGCTCCAGCGTACATTTGCTCTTTATGGTGACGATCAGGTAGTTGCAAATGTAATGAACTCTCTTACTGAGATAGGTTACAGTGGTAACGATGCAATGTCAAGGGCAATGGAGCTCCTTGAAGACGTAAGGCTGTCCCATCGTATGATGCATGTTGCACGTGATCTCAGTGGTGGGGAAAAACAGAGGGTAGTACTTGCAAGGCAGCTTGTAAGGAATCCGATGTTGCTTCTTGCTGATGAACCAACTGGTACACTTGACCCGAGGACTGCAGATGTTGTCCACGATGTCATCGAAAGGGCTGTTAAGGCCTACAACATGACCATGGTGATCACATCCCACTGGTCAGAGGTTATCGAAGAGCTTTCAGACAAGGCTATCATCCTGGAAGATGGTGCTATTGTCAAGGAAGGCGATCCTCATGAGGTCGCAGACGAGTTCATGAAGATGGTATGTCATATCGAAAAGAGCGAGAATGTGGCTCTTGGTGAACCTATAATAGATGTCAAGAACCTTGTTAAGAAATACATCTCCGTTTCCAGGGGCGTTGTTCATGCTGTCAATGATATCTCATTTGATGTAAAGGAAGGGGAGATATTCGGTCTTGCAGGTACCAGTGGTGCCGGGAAGACAACAACTTCTGAGATCCTCATGGGTATCGTACAGCCTACAAAAGGTGACATCAAAGTTCGTGTGGGCGATGAATGGGTCGATATGACCGCACCGGGTCCTGACAACAGGGGACGTGCCACCAAATACATGGGAATCCTGCATCAGGAATATGGTCTTTATACTCACAGAAGCATTATCGATAACCTTACAGAGTCAATTGGAATTGATCTGCCTTACGAGCTTGCAGTTCGCAAAGCAGTGAAGACACTTGTTGCCACCGGATTCACTGAAGAGAAGGCAATGTCTATCCTTCCAAAGATGGCTGATGATATCAGCGAGGGCGAGAGGCACAGGGTTGCTCTTGCACAGATCCTGATGAAAGAGCCAAACATCATTGTAATGGACGAGCCTACAGGTACAATGGACCCGATCACCAAGATAGAGGTTACAAGGTCTATCCTTAAGGCACGTGAAGAGATGGGAGATACATTCGTGATCGTTTCACATGATATGGATTTCCTTCATGAGGTATGTGATCGTGTTGCACTAATGAGGGATGCTAAGATCGTTGATGTTGGTGAACCCGAAGAAGTTCTTTCCAAGCTTACTGAGGAAGAACGCACACTTGCTGCTCAGGAAGCATAACTTTAAAAATCAGCTCCTTATATTAAGTAGTGGAGGCGATAGTCCTGAGCAGTAATATTAGTGTAGAGGTCAACGGGCATCAGATAGCTTTGCCCTCGGGGTCCACTTTGGGGGACGCTATAGATGTATCGCAAGCTCCTTACATGGAGGGTACTGCTATAGGTATCCTTAAGAAGGACAAGGGCGGCAAAAGCGGTGCTATTATAGACTATGTTGTGAAGACCTCTAAAGGAGATTTCAGGATAGAACTGGAAGATGACTCATCATCTGCTGCGATATGGGCAGAGCACTTTAACGAATACGAGGGCATAAAGGTACGATGGGATTCCAGAGACGCAGTTGCATTCGGCCCTTTTGCAGCGGATATAGTTCCGACCCATTCTTCACTTTCACTGAATAGATACGATGTTGTTCTCGGAGCCGGCGGTCTTGATCCTAACAACACTCACATTATAATTGCCCTTGAGGACCATTCTTCTGAATATGGTACTCCTGAAGATGGTATTTTTGGAAAAGTGGTAAGTGGTGTAAGCATTCTGTCAGAGCTGGGTAGTGGTGACAGCATAATCAGCATTGAACCGGTCATGGAATGGGAGGAATCCGGGGAACACATCTGCACTACTGAACTTGGCACGGTCCTTGAGGACGGATTCAGGATATTCACATATATTGAGGTCGAGATCGATCCCAGGGCACCGGCAGGTGCAGAACATTTCTTTGCCCTGACACGCCATGGTACTTTTAAGGTTGATTTTGCTTCAAGTTCTTTTATTTCTGATCATTTATTGCACGGTGAGATGTGTAATTTTGAAAATTTTGATCCCAGGGAAAAAGGGTCTGTCTGGGTCAGGACAGTAGGATACGGCACAGGCAAACTTTTCATTGCTCGTGATGACAGGCCTGCCAGCATCATGCATTCGGTTTTGGGGCACATTTCCCATGGAATTGAGCTGGTCCAGATGGCTGAGGCCGACCAGAAACTTATGGTGAGGACCTCTCCTGAGCCGCTATGGCTTCTTGGTCTGCCTTTTAAGGAAGCAGAAGAGAAGCTTTCCTCTCTTGGAATCGAGGTTGTGAAGAAAGGCTACACCGAAGATGATGCAGTGATCGTTGAGCAGGCTCCTGGTAATACCATTGATGTCCTGAGGGAGGGGAAAGTGGAAGTTACAGGGGTATCGGATTCAAAGCTTGTGCGAATAAAGCTTTATGACGATCTTGCCCCGAAAACTCTTGATTTCTTCAGGCATGCAATTAACCTGCAGTTCAAGCCGGTGGGTGCACTGCCCATAATGATGACATATGAGGACACCTACATCTTTAAGGCAGAGAAAGCTGCTGAAAAATACAAGGAGATCCTTCCTGAGAACGTTCCTAAGGGTAAGGTGGCATCAGGTGAGCTTGGTGTGACCAATCAGGCAGCAAAGAGACATGGTATGGTAGGTGTGAAACTTAACGATGACGACATGTTCGGTCCCACAGGTGAGAAGTTCCTAAGTACTAACATTATCGGCAGGATCCTTGAACCTGAAAAGCTCAAAGGTATGAAGGAAGGCGATGTTATGTATGTTATTGAAGATACAGGAAGTGATCAATGATGGCAGAAACTGAGGATAACATCACAAAGATAGTGGTTGTAAGTTCTGACAGCGTCCTTCCAATGGATGCAGCCATGAGGGTATATGAGTCAGAAGATGCCATTACCATCAAGGAGACCTGTTTTGGGACAATGGTGAATGGTCCCAGAGATGCTGTGGATAGGGTTGTGGAAAACCTGCGATCCATGGATCGCAATCATATATTTGTTAAGGAAAGGGGCTTTAAACCCGGTGCGGAAATAAGGTGCCGTGCAGGAAGAGGAGGAGGTCCAAGACCTGGTTTCCATTTCCTGAGGGAGGAAGTGAGCATGCTTCCGATGATCGGAAAGGCGCTGGATGATTATGATGCCGGAGTTCCTATTGAAGGGAAGGAACCTACCGGTAAACTGGATGTATCGAAGTTGAAGAAGATCATTGATTCAGAACTATGAGGTGTTATTTTGGCAAAAGTTATCATTTATCCAACAAACAGCCTTATCCTTTCCGACATGGTCGAGAGATTCGGGCATGAGCCTCTTGCTATGATGGAGAAGATACGCGAAAAGATCACTACTGTGGGTGTAGATTCTCCTCCATTGAACATAACTCCTGAGGGTCCAAAACACGGCCTTAAGTATGCAGCTGTAGAAGTTCCTGCAGGTGTCAGAGGAAGGATGTCAATCATTGGTCCGCTTATCGATCTGGCGGAGGCAGCTATCATTGTCGGCGATGCTTCCATAAGTTTTGGCTGTATGGGATGTGCCCGTACAAATGAGCTTACGAAATTCCTCATAAGGGAAAAAGATATTCCTGTACTTGAGATCGAGTATCCTCATACTGAAGAAGAAGGCAAGTCGTTTGTGTACAACATTGCAGAGTTCCTGAAAGCCCTTCCAGCAGGCGGTGATGAAGAATGAGCGAGAAAAAGGACAAAGTGCAGATAGCACTTGTTTCCTGTGGGAGTGAGTATGCTGGTGTTCAGAAAGAGATGGAAAATGCTGCAAGCTCTCTTAATGCAGAGCTTGTTTATCCCGAGATGGACGTTGCATCACTTGATACCATCGGAATGGATTTTGGTCTGGAGGCCGCAAGCCCTGACCTCAGGCTCATGATGGCAAGGGCAAAGGCAGTTGTAGAAGGCATCGCCAAGGTCGATGGTGTGTTCGTTACATCATGCTTCCGCTGTGCAGAGGCAGCCATTGTAAGAAATGAGGTCCGCAGGTACATCTTCGAGAACTCAGGTCTTCCTGTTATCAGTTATTCATTTACGGAACGCACAACTGCAGCTACACTGCTGACACGTCTTGAAGCGCTTACTACCATTGCAAGAAGCAAACACCTCCTTGCAAGGGAACATCAGGTAGGCATTACTGCAGGTATTGACTCCGGTTCAACGACTACCAAAGCTGTTGTCATGAAGGATGATGAGATCATCGGCGAGGGCTGGGTCCCAACCATTAAGGTCCTTGAAAGTGCAGATGAGGCCTTAAACCAGGCACTGGAGCAGGCAGGGCTCAAAATGGAAGATCTTCAGGCAATAGGTACCACCGGATACGGGCGTTTCCTGATAGGTGAGCATTTCAATGCAGACCTTATGCAGGAAGAGATCACTGTGAACTCAAAGGGCGCTGTCTATCTTGCAGGCAGGCAGCAGGGAAGCGCAACAGTTATCGACATCGGTGGAATGGACAACAAGGCCATATCCTTACAGGACGGTATCCCGGGAATGTTCACAATGGGTGGAATCTGTGCGGGTGCTTCCGGTCGTTTCCTTGAGATGACCGCCAAACGTCTTGGCGTCGAGATCACAGAACTTGGTGAGCTGGCTGTCAATGGAATGGAAAAGAATGTGGAAATGAACAGTTACTGTATTGTTTTCGGTATTCAGTCTCTTGTTAATTCCCTTGCTAAAGGTTCCATTCCTGAGGACGTGGCAGCTGCAGCCTGTCATAGTGTTGTGGAGCAGATCTTCGAGCAGCAGCTTCAGGAGGTCGAGGTAAAGGAGCCTCTCATTCTTGTGGGTGGTTCATCACTAATTGCCGGTGTTCCAAAGGCCCTCGGTGAACTTTTGAAGATCGATGTGCTCGTGCCTCCACATTCACAGCTTATCGGTGCTGTGGGTGCAGCACTTCTTGCATCCGGTTACGTTAAGGGGTGATCTTCATGGAGCCCCTTGAGACATTCATTGTAGAGACCACAGAACCTTCCGAGGCAAAGGCTTACGAAAATATATTGAAGGATGTTATCTCTGAGCTTGCGTTTGTAAGGACCATCGGAAGAATAAAAGTGAGGATAAGGCCTGAAGACTCACTTTTCATGATGGCAATTGTCCTTCGTAGCGGTCTTCCTCCTGTAAAGGCAAAGGAGATCTCTTCAACTGAGATTGACAGGCCGGGATCGAAGGTGCTTATCACTGTTACGGATGAGAAGACGATCCCAGAGTTCCTCGAAAAATTATGGGAGCAGTTTGGAAGGCAGAATGTCATACAGCCCCAGAGGAACATGATCGAGGTGATCTCTGATGACCTGAAGGCGGCCGAAGGGTCCATTGCGGATCTTGTTGTGGATGACCCGGAGAGATTACTTCGTGAGAGACTTGCAGATATGGCAATACGTGCCACTCCCGAGGGTTTCAGGATACGTTACCACTCTATTGATAATGGCAGGTTCATATTTGTGGCATCAGAGGATACAATGAAACAGGAATGGATAGATGAGGCCCGCGTAATGCTTGAAGACCTGACAGGAGATGATTAAATGGCAGCAGTGCTTGAACCTTATATATATGAAGGCGGAATTCACAAACACAGCCTCATCCTTGAACTTCTGGAAGACCTTGGAGGTTATCTGGTCCAGAAAACTCCTGCTTCCACTGAAGTGACTCTTGTCATGCTTATTCCGAAAAAGGATGTCCATCTTGTGGAGGACCTTTGCAGGAAATTGCTTGGAAAATTAACTCCTGCACCTCTTACAGGTACTGAGATAGCAGTGGTATCTCCTACACTTGCCTCACATCATCTTCCGCATTCAGCATGTGATGTTGCGGAGTTCCTTCGTCGCGGAGGTGCGAACACCAATATGATCGGCCTTGCCAGGGGAATGGGCAGAAGGGTTGCTCTTTCTGCTGATTACGAAAGAAAGCTTATAAACGAGCATGATGTTGCCGTTTTTTCTTTTGGTATCTTCAGGGACTGTATCATTAATAAGAAGCCAAAGCTCTTTGAGGGTATAGATATTCCTATAATCGTCAGTGGAGGTCCTGATCTCAAGACAGAGGATGTGCCAGGTGCTGACATGTATGTAGGTGGAATTGGCAGGGTTGCCCACAGGATGAGAAAAGGTCCTGAACTTGATGCAATGGACGTTCTCAATGAAAAGGTCGGTGAGATGATAAATCTCAAGAGAGAGAGGATCTCAAAGGATTCGCTGGTTGTACTTCCTGCACGACTGATGAAAGAAGTACAGGAGCAGGTTCCTGACATTCACAATGTACTGACGCCTGCACCTATCACGCTTCAGCTCGATGGTATGAGGGTAAAGCTTCCTTTTGATGATTATCATGAAGCGGTTGGCAATATTGAGTTTGATGAAGGATTCAGGCTTTCGGATGTTGCAGACATCACGCCTTCAAAGATGAAGAACTATATATTGGTCAAGATTAAGCGCAGATCAGAGGTAGGTTTTGCAACTTGAAGATTAATTTGTGAGGGTCATTATGGATATCGAAAAGATCAGGGAGATCGTTGAAAAAGAACCGGATGAAGCTGTTTCTGAGGTGCTGGAAGGCGTCAGGGAAAGATATGGTGAAATACCGTATATCCTGAACTTCATGAAGGATATGCCGGATCTTCTGATCCCAAAGGTGATGTACGACAATTCCATCATGAGAGAATTCGAAAGGCTGGACCCGAAAACCATTGAACTGATATGTATCGGGGTCTCCTCGGCTATTCGCTGCGATCACTGCATGAAGATGCACATTCGTGTGGCACACAGGCTCGGACTTACAAAGGAAGAGATCTTCGATGCCGTCCTGATCGGTGGTGCAATGTCCAATGCCTCTGTTCTTGCAGAAGGGACAAGGGCCCTTGACCTTGAGTTCAATGGTTCAAAAACCGAATGTGATGGGGATTGCGATGTCTGTAACATTGCTGCAGGAAATAATGGTGATGGAAATGCTCCTGATAAGGACAATAAAAAATGAGCATCTTTGGAAGTATCATTTTAAAAAATGCAGAAACTAAAAATGAATCAACTAAATGTAAAAAAATGGTAGCAGGAAAGTTGATGTCCTTTTTTGAATTTGAGATATGATATCACTTCTCTTAATTTCTGCTTTTTTAATTGTTCTTTTATCATCCCAGTACGGGCACTCCTGAAAGAAGGGCTCCGGCAATATATCCGAGGATAACTCCTCCATTCAGGAAAGGAAGTCCGGCCTGTGGCTTTCCTTTCATGACGAAGATGCTCAGTGCAAAGAATCCTATGAGGGTTCCTGCCATTGCGCCGAGGGAAGGGTAAGAAATGAAACTACTGTGTTCTATGAACACGTTCGCAGACACGACGAGCACGGTGGGCATAACTGCATCTCCGAGCCCCATGAAAAAAGCATCCTTTTCTCCTTCCGCTTTGAGGCTATCCTTTATGAATGAGTAGTTCAGTTTTTTTGGTATGACGAACAGTATCGGCAGTTTCAGGTCCATGACACCTTCTGCAAGGTCGATCATGTGTTTTGTCTTGTAGACAGAAATTGCGTCGTATATCGCCAGCAGGCTCAGGAGGACTATGGCAGGGAGTATGCCAAAGGATATTCCGAAGATGGAGCTCGCAGCTGCTGCGACGATAATTCCGGTTATATCGATTACATACCACTCAGGATATTTGTATAGAAGTGCTGTCAGTCCTATGGATAGCGTAATTGCAATTGAATTGCTTATCACTTCGCTGAAACCCAGTATAAAGAAAATAGGGTACAATCCATAGTAGACTGTTGCTGCCACTGCAAGAAGTATGGTAAGTTGTATCACCCATTTCATGTTCTTTTTGATGGCCATAAGCAGAAGGAACGTGAACACGAGGATGAATCCTATATAATAGAGGGAATTTGCTGCCGATTCCGGATTTTCCACAGCACGCATCCCAAGGTCCTCCATCGGGGATGCCATAAGGAGTGCTATGGACTGTATAATCACTATCAATCCGGCCATTACGAATATTGGTACGTAATCCCTGAATGTGTCTTTTTCAGAACTCAAAATAAATTCTCCCTTTATACCTAAAATTCTCCGGAAATCTAAATATCTGCACAGTATT
>JBNJIC010000061.1:0-12742 GCA_051749005.1 Halobacteriota archaeon
CCCCAGTTCGCCAAGATGGAGCATTCAATCGTTCCTCTGCTTGAGAAGAATGAGTTCACTGTCCTGAAGGCAGGCAAGTGGAGCGGTGAGGATTCCGTCGTGTTCCTTGAGCTGATCTCAAAGACCCTGCCGGATGTGAAAAGGCACAGGGGGCCACCAGTTTGGGCAAAGTCTCATGCCGAGTCGTTCAGGTCAAAATATGTGGACAATCCGGATGTTTACTCGTTGACAATTCAGGACGGCTTCTATGTTGCTGAGATCCCTCGCAAGTATACCGATGCAGTTGAGCTGCTGGAATCTGAGGTTGCAGGATGTTCCCTTGGGAAGCACATCTCTAAGAGCGTAAAAGAAGGTTTTACTGTTCTTGAGGATGAACAGATCCTTGAGCTGAAGGACGAGGGATTGCGAAGTTTCCTCAACGGATGGCTGTAAATATGAAATTTGATAGCAGAGGTTATTTATATTATATGATGCTGTTAAGTACTAGTTCGATTGCTCAACGATTTTATAAAGGATTACTCTATTTTCGTGTGCTTCTTTTAACAATTGCTGATAGTAAGAAGTAGTCGTATCGGAATGAGCGATTTTGTTAAGACAAGGTAAAACTGGTCATGCGATAATTCTCAGTCTCGGTTCTACTGTACGGACTATATAAATATTTAGGAGATATATAAATGGGATACAATGATAGAGGCGGAAACAGTAGAGGCGGCGGCGGCTTTAGATCAAACAATGGTCCAAGAGAAATGCACAAGACAACATGCTCTGACTGCAAACAGGAGACTGAAGTACCTTTCAAGCCATCTGGTGACAGACCAGTATACTGCAGGGAATGTTTCCAGAAGCACAGACCAGCCAGATACTAATTATATCTTGATATAATTCAATTCTGACATATTTTTATAAAAGACAGATACACTTTAATCGTCTCGATTGATCAGTATCTGTCTTACAGACTTTTTCTTACTCCTTATTTTCTGACGATCTATCTCGTAAGCTAAGCTAGAGAGGAATGTATTAATAAAAATCTAAAATGTGTTATGTCCTGAATGTGGGACCCATATACTTGCAATAATACCACTGGGACAGAGCATTGTGTGTGTTTCGCTATTAGTGATTGAAGTATATCTCGGAAAAAAAAGAAGCAAAACAAAGAATTCAACAGTAAAATTTTCATAATACAATAATTTGGTTTTTTTATTTATCGCTCCATTTTATCATATCTATTTTTAGACACATTTATGCAACTTGTCTGTAAAATCCTGCTGACATATTTTTTCTTATATATCCCAGACTTAACATGCTAGAGGTTGGATTTGAAACATCTCGCTTTTGCATAGGGTGAAAAATATGCTTTAAGAATCGTGGTATGTTTCAACCAAAGTGCTTAAACAATGTAGGACGACATGCCAACTATATTCAGATAAGCCCTTCAAGCCGTTTTTGATAGAACAGATATTGCTGTGCATACCCACAATACTTCCCGAAATAGTGCCTGCCCCAGTTCCCGATCTTTGTCTTGGTGGCCTTGCCTTCAAAGAAAGGGTCGCTGCCGTAGTAGGTTCTGACGATCTTCTCCACATGGGTATCCACAGGGAATCCTTCCATCTTATCAAAGGCGAACAAAACGATGCAGTCAGCGACCTTCTCACCGATACCCTCCAGTGACATCAGTTCCTTTTTTGCATTGTGATAGTCAAGCCTGAAGAGGTCATCAAGGATGATGTCCCCGGTGACAACTGCGTTTGCTGCCTTGATTATTCTGGCTGTCCTGAATCCCATCCTGCATTCACAGAGATCATCACAGCAGGTGGATGCGAGGTCTTCTGCTTTCGGGAAGCTGTAAAGATCGTCTTCCAGTTCTTGGCCGAACATTGCTGAAAGCATGGCTATGTTATTTTTGATCCTCGGGATGTTCGAGGCGGTGGCGAGCATGTAGGAGATAAGGCATTCCCAGGGTTCCTGGCGTATCAGCCTTAATCCGCGATATTTGTTGATGGCGATGCCCATGTGCTCGTCCTTGTTGATCTGCCCGAATATCGCGGGCAGGTCGTCGTCGAGTCGGAAATAATGATAAAAGAAATCCTCATCAAGGGATGAATCGACCAGAAGTTCACCTGTTTTTGGGTCCTGGCTTATGCGGGCAACGGCACCGTTGACCACGCCTGTCCACCAGTCATCGTTCTTGTCCCAGCGGAACACCTGACCGCAGTCAAGCGTATAGTCCAGGTCGAAATCCTCTGTGCTGATGGTGTACATCTCTGGTCTGATCAAAAATAAAAGAAATTGAAGATGGTCTTATTAGACCATGCTTCTTCCTGTTTCGAAAGCCTTTACGTTCGTGTCAATGGTCTTTGGAGGGACCATTTCCTTAACGCGCTCAAGCAGTGTTTCAGGCTTGACCGGCAGGAAATTGGAAACTGCTCCCACAAGCACGACGTTCATTGCCTGCCTGCTTCCGGCCTCTGCTGCCACCCCGGTGGCATTGAAAGCGATGACACGATGGGTTTCCTTTAGTTTTTCCACGATGCTGTCAACGGATGGGTAAGTTGCCTTTCCTGTTGTGACAGTGACCGGGTAGACTGATTCGGTGTTCATGATTATGACACCGTCGTCTGCGAGGTACTCGATGTAACGCAGGGCTTCCACCGGCTCAAGTGCCAGGAGGCAGTCTGCTCCCTTGAGAGGGATCATGGAACCAAGTTTACATCCGATTCGTACGTGGTTGACCACTGAACCGCCACGCTGTGCCATTCCGTGAGTCTCTGCTGCTCTTACGCCTTTTCCTTCAAGGACGGCTGACCTGCCGATGATGTCTGATGCAAGGATTGTTCCCTGCCCGCCGACACCTGAGATCACAAGATCGAACTCAGAAGCTTTGCTGCTCATTTCTGCACCTCCACGATAGCATCGAACTTGCAGACAGCACTGCAGAGTCCGCATCCTGTACACATTGTATTGATATGTGCTTTCTTTGTTTCCTTATCGAACTCGATAGCAGGACATCCGAGGTTGACGCACATTCTGCATCCGATACATTTCTCTGTATCGACCTGGAATGGTATGCGCCTGACACCGGCCCTGCGGGCCGAGATGACACATGCCTGTCTTGTGATGACCACAGCAGGACCCTCGAAGTCCTTTGCACGCTTGAACACCTCTTCGGTTGCCTTGACATCGTATGGGTCAACAGTTTCCACGAACTCTGCACCAAGTCCGCGGCAGAGGAGTTCCATATCTATATCCTTTGTAGGCTCACCTGTGGATGTGAATCCCATACCAGGGTTTGGCTGGTGGCCTGTCATTGCGGTGGTACGGTTGTCAAGGATTGTTACTGTGATATTGGATTTGTTATAGACAGCATTAAGCAGTCCGTTGATACCTGTGTGGAAGAATGTGGAGTCACCAATGGAACAGCAGATCGGCTGCTTCTCGCCTGCATCGTAAATTCCTGATGCAACGGTGATACTGCCACCCATGCAGAGTGTTGTATCGACGGTTCCGTTCTGAACACCGAGTGTGTAACATCCTATGTCGCTTGGGAACACAGCTCTTTTGCCGAATACCTTCAGCATTGCATGGTAGGTAGCACGGTGTGAACATCCTGCACAGAGTGCTGGTGGTCTTGGCGGGAGTTCAATTTCTGGTTCAGCGATCTCCGGAACATCGACTTCGATGCCAAATGCCTCTCCAATTGCCTTTACACATTTATCGATATTAAGCTCGCTTATCCTTGGGACGTATCCGTCGGTCTTGCCGAGGATCTTCACAGGGCTCTCGATGTCCTTTGCGATGACCTTGCAGCGGTCTTCTACAACAGGCTCAAGCTCTTCGATAACAAGTACTGTGTCACACTGTTCGTACATCTTCTTGATAAGACCTTCAGGAACAGGGTATGCACCAATCTTCAGGAAGGATGCTTCCAGACCGAGGTTCTCAATTGCTTCCTTAGCATATACTGATGCAAGGCCTGATGTGATCACACCGATCTTTGAGCTCTCGTTGATTGTAAGCTCGTTCCATGGTGATTTCTCAAGCTCCTCCATGATGCCTTCCTGTATGCTTAGAAGGTGTGGATGTCTGTGTACCGCATTGCTTGGTACCATTACCCAGCGTGAGACATCCTTCTCGAACTTAGCCTCGACCCTGTGTTCGGTGATCTGGCCGAGTTCGATCTCGGACTTGCCGTGTGATATCCTTGTTGTTGGCCTGAATATCACAGGGATCTCGAAGTTCTCGGAAAGCTCGAAAGCGTATGGGATCATGTCCTTTGCTTCCTGTGGTGTGGAAGGGTCAAGACACGGCATAAGTGAGAATTCGGAATACCTGCGGGTATCCTGCTCGTTCTGTGATGAATGACATGCAGGGTCATCAGCGACAATGATTATCATTCCGCCTTTTACACCCATGTATGCAAGTGTCATAAGAGGGTCTGCTGCAACGTTGAGACCTACGTGTTTCATTGTTACTACAGAACGCACACCTGTCATGGCAGCTCCTGCAGCAACCTCCATAGCAACTTTTTCATTAACTGACCATTCAACGTAAAAGTCACGTTCTTTCATTGCAGATAACGTATCAACGATCTCAGAAGAAGGTGTGCCGGGATACCCGGAGATAACTCTGCCTCCTCCTTCTACTATTCCGCGTGCGATCGCCACGTTTCCAAGCATATACTCGCGTGTGCTCATGTTAATCTCCTGCCGTTTTGATAATAGTCCATCATTGATAAATATGTAGGTAAAATCCGGCAGGCGGTTGTTTTTTTGAATGTCGGTTGTTGTACGTTGGTGTATATGTATTGTTGACCTTTGAGTTTATTCAGTTTTTTATGGTTCGACCGTCCGGCTATTAAGCAACATAGTCTGCTTTATTTCTCACTTTAAATCAATTCCAATCAAGAGACCGCCTAATAGATCCCACTTAGATTCATCATAATAGGGATGAGGATAATCAAATTCTTCTTTTAGCAATACCTCGATCGATAGATCATAGTCCTTTCCTGATTCCAGATCGAAGGTACATTCATAGGGATTTGTTTCCTGATAGTGTAAAATGAATTCTTCTTCACTTTCCAGATGAGCAGTTGTATCACTATATGATTCATTCATTGGAGATGAAGATTTTACCTGAATTAGGACAGGTAAGTTATCGGTCATTTCGCCTTTATTGGTGTGAAGGAAAGAGTCCTTATGTAAGTAATTGAGATCCATTAACAGAGTAACTCTTGAATGCGTTTCGTTTATGTGAGTAGCATTCGTCTCCGTGTTTTCAATGTAAACATTGTTTCCGGGTAGACCAGACTCAAATGGGAAGTGCCAGGCAACGATCACGATCAAAGAGATTGCTGTCAGAATGCCTAAACCCATTAGTGCTTTTTTCAGCAGGGACTTTCTCTTCAGATAATATGCAAGCCCGGTGCCTGTTAGGAGGATGAGGAACAAGTAAATTAATGTGTGAGATGAGGTTAGATTGTCATCGCCCTGTTGATTGTTCAAAAAAACATTGTTCTCAATGACGTTGTTTTCGTTTTCCGAGAGCATATAGAAAATGCCGTATTCTCTGTTAGAACTGAATGTATTGTTTGTAACAAAGTTGTTTCTTGAATGTCCGATCGAGATGCCATTTAAATTCTCAGAGAAAGTATTTCCATCCAGAATATTATTTGAACAGGATGGCTGGAAATATATGCCAGAGTCCCTGTTTTCAGTAATCAGGTTGTTGTTTATTTCATTTGATCTGGACGTCCATAAAAGAAAACCATCTCTTTCATTACCACTGGCGATGTTATTTTCGATTATATTTTCATGAGAACTGATCAGACAAAAACCATATTTGTTCACTAAAAATATGTTATCTGTTAATTCATTGCTGTTTGAATCCCTAAGAGCAATACCGTAATCTTCATTGTTGCTGACATTGTTGTTGACCAATGTATTTTGGTCTGACAGATCTAGGTAAAGGCCGCCTCTATTTTTAATTATGAGATTATTTTTCATATCGCTGTTTGTGGAGTTGATCAGATATATCCCATGAAAAGTGTTTGAGAATAGCGTGTTGTTTTCAATGTCATTTGCTGATGAATTATTTAGGACAAGACCATCCTGAAAATTTGAGATGGTATTGTTCCAAATAAGCGAGTTACTGACGTTGTCTAAAAAAATACCTGTTGCTTGATTATCGTTGTTGCTTCCAAGGATCGTCAGGTCGGATATTTCAACATTATCTGATGTGATATGGATCACCTGCCCGGATGAAATATCTGGGTTGATGATCACATCTTTCGGGTTAGTGGAAGCAGAATAGATTGTTAATTGTTTGTTGACAGTAAGGGTTTCCGAATAGTTCCCTTTAGAGATCAGGATTGAATCATTATTTTGTGCAAAGTTTAGTGCTTCTTGTATTCTAGGGAAGGTTTTGTTGCCACTATCATTTTTCTCAACTGTAATTGTGGCAGCAGATACACAGTTTACTGTGAGAATAATCAAAACTATGGATAATATTAATTTGAGTTTCATGATTAAGCCCCATGTTTGTATTAATAAAAATAATAGTGAACCAATTGGTTCACCTTCTTAGTTTCAATGTGCTCTTACCCCAAATATGAGTATCCAATTGATGAAGTATCAGTTGATCCTGTATACTCATAGACATTTTCTTCATAATTGAAGGTAGTATCATCTGTATTGAGCCAATACATTGTATTTTCCCCATTTACAGTGTTTGGATCATTTAACTTGAAGTATGGATTCAGGGTTGAATCATAGTATCCTCTAAGAACTACTGCATGACAAGTTCCCCATCTACTTTCTTCTGTAAGAAAGAAAGGTCTTCCATCATCAATCATACTTTTAATTTCATCAATGGTATCATAGAATGATCCTTCCTCTAGGTCTCTGGTCAAATGTACTCCTTGGTAATCCAAATAATCTTGTGCTTCATTGGCATTCATTGGATCACAACCATTAAAAACCCAGATACTCCATATTGATGGATGGATGCCGGTCCAGTACTCATCAAGCATTGCAGCAGATGTTTCACCACATGCTTGGCTGGCAGGAGTCAAACCATAACCATCCCAATATATTTCCCACTGACTTCTTTGAGGTACAGTCAAAAATTTGCTGGTGCTTTTAGTTGTTACAGCTGGCTGTACATTTTCATACATACTGATTGAGTCGCCACGAAGCCCAATCTGGGATTCTTTTCCATCGATTATGTTAGTCCCAACAAATCCACCATGACCATCTTCATAGAATTCTCCATGTAGATTATAGATTCCTTCTTTATCTTGAAGATCAACAAATGTTGCATACATTTCCGTTGCTCCTTCATAGCGGGTCATTGTCCTGTTGCCAACTTTGGTGTAAATGGGTTTTGCTCCATCTGGTACATCCCATCCTATGAACACTTGGGTTGCTTCACCGGATAATTGAACTTTCTCTTTATTTCCATCAATCGTAATTACGCCTTCAAGAGTTACAAGATTGTTCTCATCAATAGTACCTGAGAAATATGCACCTGCTAATTTTTCAGTTGTAGCGGTTCTGCTTAAATCAGCAATATATTTCTCATCTGTAGGAATTATCAGAACTCCATCTTTTTGATTTAGTTCTATGGTAACTTGTTCAACATTTGAGCTATCAGACGATATTTCTATCTGGGCACTTACCATTGGAATAAACGATACTAATATCAGTAGCATTATCGTAAAAATGGCATTTCTTTTCGATTTATACATTCATTTATACCTCATTTCATTAATCCAGAGGCAAAGCTATGATTATATATAGAAACATCAAAACCTAACCTTGCCTTTGGGCTTGGGGTTTCAGTTATTCCGTCAAGACTGGCTGAACCCCACTAATATCTTTGTAATGTTGCATTATATTCTAACTAAGGTACAGTATAAATATTATCTGGCCATATCATCGAACTGAAAGAGAACCGTTAGATTATATGATCATAATATTTAGATTCTTTTTTCACAAAACGATGGTCAAATTTAGGAGATATGTGCGATATCTATCTTTGAAACTGATTACCTAAGGGTGACATTTCGATCTTAACCCAATAGAATTTGATAGTTGTAATTAAATTAAAAAATCTGCAATTCAATACTTCTAAAATAATATTCTGCGAGTTTTAGTTATAAATTATATTACTGCCAGATCATCACAGTTATCCACGGTACTGCCAAAACCATTCCTCTTCCTCCAGTACTTAACCATGTTTATATACTGCTGCGATAATATAACAGTACTGGTAAATTATAACGGTGATTCGATGATAGACTTCGCATGTAAGGAATTCAAAATTAAAGATGTTATCAAATGTGCTCTGAACCTGACAAGGGCTGACATGAAAGTGCTGGAGTACTTCTTTGAAGAGCCTGATGTCTGGAGCAAAACTGAGCAGATAGCAAACCTGACAGAACTGGACCTTTCAACTGTCCAGAGGTCTGTCAAGAAGCTGCATGAGAAAGGCATACTCACAAAATCACAGAACAACCTTGACGGAGGCGGATATTCATTTATTTACAAAATAAAAGACAAAGCAGAGATCAAAGAACTGATCATGGGCATTGTCAGCAAATG
The DNA here is from genome assembly GCA_051749005.1 of Halobacteriota archaeon. GTDB lineage: Archaea > Halobacteriota > Methanosarcinia > Methanosarcinales > Methanosarcinaceae > Methanococcoides. The sequence goes on from JBNJIC010000061.1 coordinate 8,598, forward strand.
GGTTGCAAAAGTAGAGCAGGAACTGGAGGACTGGTAAATGCTTAACACAAAACCATATCTCGATAAGATCAGGCCTTATCTTGGCTCACTGGTCATAATAGTCTCTCTCGGAGGTCTCTGGTATCCGGTCCTTGGTTACTTCATGCTCGTTGTCATGGGTACACTTTTCATAACCAGCATCTTCAGAGGTCGCTGGTTCTGCGGAAACCTTTGTCCACGTGGCAGCTACTTCGATTACGGTATCATCAAGATAACAAAGAAAAGGAAGATCCCGACGATCCTGTCAAGCATGTGGGTAAGGGTTCCTGTCTTCACAGCAATGATAGCTCTTATGATGTACCGCATCTCGGTCACTTTTGCTGCACAGAACACCTTTGAGCTCATCGGTACCATCCTTGTTTCAATGTGTCTTATGACGACCATCATCGGAACAATGCTTGGAGGCTACTTCAACACAAGATCCTGGTGCAGCGTTTGTCCAATGGGAACCATGCAAAGGATCATCGGGGGTAACAAGTACCAGCTTCAGATGAACCATGAAACATGCTTTGACTGCAAGAAATGTGAAACGGTCTGCCCGATGCAGCTTGAAGTCCGTGATATCGGGAACAACCCGGATTGCATCAAATGTGGTCGATGTGTTGACAGCTGCCCTAAGGACGCACTGGCATTCTAAAACGGAGATGATAATTTCCAATTTTTCTTTTTTTTAATTGGATAATACTCAAAATTAATCTAATAAGTTTATATTGAAAAACGACCCAATTTCTAAGGGGGAAGATCGTATGGCAAAAAACACAGCAAATCTCACCTCCTCCCAGGAGGAAGAACTCGGTGGCTTATTTGGCGACCGCGTGAATTTCAGCAAACGTGAAAGACACTTCTACTGTCATGATGTCGGAGCACTTCCGTCAGTGGCAAAGATGATGTTGGGAAACACCGACCCTGCAGCGATAGTAAAGCTTCGCACAGAGGATGACGTTGTCAGGCTCATGAGCTTTGCCCGTAAACATTCCATTCCTGTTGTTCCACGTGCCGGAGCATCATCCGGTTACGGTGGTGTGATCCCGACAAAAGGAGGTATCATTGCTGATGTTAATCTGCTGAACGATATCATATCCATTGATACTGAGAAAATGACCGCTACCGTAGGCGCAGGTATTGTGTGGGAGCATCTGGAGAAAAAACTTAACGAAAAGGACCTTTCTGTTTGCGCCATGCCTTCAAGTTCTCCTTCAGCAACAGTTGGTGGATGGCTTGCCCAGAACGGTATCGGTTATGGCAGCTATGAATACGGCTGGTCCCAGGATACTATGGTCTCAGCAAGGGTTGTATTCCCAAATGGTGATGTCAGGGATTTCACAGGCGACGAAATGAACAGCCTTGTCGGAAGCATGGGTTCTGTCGGTATCATCACACAGATCACCCTGAAGATCCGCAACAGGGAAGACATGGCATCCATCTCAGCAGAATTTGCCGATTCAGATTCCCTGCAGAAAGCCCTTCAGGCAGTCTCTTCAGAAAAAGTGCCACTTTGGGCCATCTCATTTATTAATCCTGACTGGGCAGGCATGAAGAATGAAATGCCATTTGCTACCCACCACGGTGAACCTATAGCTGAGGATCGCCCGGAATTACCGGAGTCTTATATTTGTAACTTCATTTATCCTGAATCAAGGAATGTAAGTGCCCTTGAAAATATCATAACCGGTAATGGCGGGAAGGTACTTTCTGAGCAGATCTCCAGACATGAAGCAGGCGAGCTGTTCCGTTCAATGAAGGTCAAGAGGCTTGGCCCGTCCTTCATCCCGGCGGAGATCATCGTTCCTGTGGACAAAGTTGGTAAGGTGTTCAATGAGATCAAGTCCAGGATCGATCTTCCTGTGCTCATTGAAGGTATGGTCGAAAAGAGTGGAAATGTGATCCTACTCTGTTTCATTCCTCACTCTGAGAGATCCTTCAAGTTCAACCTTGCGTTCCCGCTGGGTATCAGTATCATCAAGATCGCCGAGGAAAACGGTGGAAGGATCTACGCTTCTGGTCTCTACTTCGCAAAGGAGGCAGAGAAGGTCTATGGAGACCGGCTGAGGAAAATGCTTTCCCTGAAGCAGCAGGTCGATCCTGATGACATCATGAATCCTGAAACCATCTCAGGTAAAGGCATCCTCAGGACTGGAATCTCAATGTCCAAAGCATTTGAGCCGATCATGAGGTTCGTAGGAAACCGTAGCGGTGTAAAGCCAGAGACCTTCAAAAAGCAGAAGGATATCCCTGCAGACATTGTATCCCATGCTTACACCTGTGCACAGTGTGGTTACTGTGTTGAAGAGTGTGACCAGTACTATGGTCGCGGCTGGGAATCCCAGTCTCCCAGAGGCAAGTGGTTCTTTATCAAGGAATACCTTGCCGGCAGGGATGAGATGACACAGGAGCAGGTGGACACTTTCCTGGCATGTACGACCTGTGAGCTATGTGATTACAGATGCCAGCTTGATCTTCCGATAAATGATTCCTGGATGACCTTAAGGGAAGAACTGGTTGTGGAACGTGGCATGATGACCATCCCGCCGTTCGAGATAATGGCTGCCAGCCTGCTCAAGGAAAGGAACATCTGGGGTGAGTATCTCAAGAACAGGGAAGACTGGATGCCTGATGATCTCAAGCCAAAGATTAAGGACAAAGCAGAATATGGTTATTTTGCAGGCTGTACCGCGTCCTTTGTGGAAAAGGATATCGCTGAAGCCTCCGTACGTCTGCTTACAGATGCAGGAATGGATATCACCTATCTTGGTAAGGAAGAGTCCTGCTGTGGTATTCCGATGCTTGCTGCCGGTAAGTGGGATGTTTTCGAGAAGATCATGAGAATGAACATCGAGAACATGAAGAAGAAAGGTGTAAAGACAGTAATCACCTCCTGTCCTGCATGCTGGCTGGTATGGGACACTTTCTACCGCCAGTGGGCAGAGAAGCTTGGCATCGAGTATGATTTCGAGGCAAAGCACTATTCACAGGTACTTCAGGACAAGCTCGATGTGCTCTCTGAGAAGTTTGTCACACCTCTCGACAAGGTCGTCACAGTCCACGATGCATGTCACATGGGCCGCGCCGGTGGTATCTACGAACCACCAAGGGATCTTATCAAGTCAGTTCCTGGTGTCGAACTGCGTGAAATGGAGCACAACAGGGAAGAAGGCCACTGCTGTGGTTCAGTACTCACACTGGTCGCTGACCCGGATGTTGCTGATGTTGTCGGTAACATGAGGCTAAAGGAAGCTGAGGATATAGGTGCTGACATTATGGTCGCTGCCTGTCCGTGCTGCCAGGTACAGCTGAGGATCGCTGCAGATAAGAGTGGAAGTCCGGTTAACGTTCAGGACCTTTCAGCAACAGTGGCCCGAAGTATGGGATACAATATTCCTGATACAACTAATGCTGCGCTTACCGCATGGGTGACCTTCGACCAGATGATCGCTCTGCTGAGGCCTGAGAACATGACCGACCTGATGGTTGAGCTCCTCCCGCAGATGATGGCAGCAATGCCTGCGCCACTGCGTGGTATGATGAAGATGGTAAAATACGTACCCGGCATGGATCTCATGATGAAGCCTATGATGCCGGTAATGATGCCAAAGCTTTTGCCATCCATAATGCCAAAGGTCATGCCTGACATGCTCAAGGCTGTGGAGAAACGTGTGCAGATGTCCGATGACATGAAGGAACAGATGCCTGATCTCATGCCGAAGTCGATGGAGAACCTGATGCCTAATATGCTTCCGCAGATCATTCCACTGCTTACGCCGAGGATGATCAAGTACATAAAAACTCAATACTGAGGGTTTTTATGTACTTGATAATTGGGATAAATGGAACTCTATGTTTGAGTCTTTACTTGGGTATATGATATTTGCTGACGCCTATGAATTGAAAGATGAAATAGAATCCAAAGTTGGATTTAATGAAATTGAAATTAATAAATATCGCAATCTTGCACTGAACATAGCAAAAGAGCTTGATTCATTATATTGGGAAGGAAACATAAGAATGCAAATTGCAGAGTCTAATACTCCATACGATGGCGATGAATGTTTGAATTTACGAATTGCTAGAAATATATTTGCAAAATTGCAACAAAGGGAATTTGTTAA
>JBNJIC010000062.1:0-12372 GCA_051749005.1 Halobacteriota archaeon
CATTATATAATGCATATTAAAGGATATTTTAATGAAGCATATCTAGATATCGCATGACATGCAGGGAGTCCACGCAGGGCGCAAGATAATATGAAAATGGAGAATGATTACTAAAATATACTTTTTGACCAATAGGAGTTATCAAAATTATCCGAAAAAGCCATGTTTTTCTTCAGATTTAGCTTTCAACAAATGATCCCATATAAGATTTACTGCAATCCACCTATCAGCTCACGAAACATATATTATTATCAAAGTAATAATGGTACTTCACATCTGACTATCGGTGATAATGAATGAGCATCATTATAAATAAATATAAATGTGGGTACTGCGGTGCATGTGTAGGTGTTTGTCCGACAGGAGCATTAGAGCTCATCGAAACATGGATAGAAGTAGACAATAAATGTACAGGATGTGGCCTCTGCCAGAAGATATGTCCGCTTGGGGCTATCGAGGTGAATAGATGAAAAATGAATATGATGTAATTGTTGTCGGTGCGGGCCCCGCCGGATCCATTGCTGCAAAAACAATTGCAAAGGAGGGACTCGATGTGCTCCTGATCGAAAAAAGGCAGGAGATCGGCGATCCGATCAGATGTGCTGAAGGAGTTGGAAAATACAACCTTAAACAGCACATAGACCCCGACCCCAGATGGATCTGTGCTGATGTGAAAGGTTCACGCATCTTTTCACCCGATGGTACGATGATCGAAATGGCAGAAGAGATCTCCGGTGGCGAGGTCGGATATGTACTTGAGAGAAAGATATTCGACAGAGCACTTGCTAACGAGAGTGCTCTTGCAGGAGCAGAAGTAATGGTAAAAACCAGAGCTACTGACCTGATAATCGAAAATGATACAATCTGCGGAATCAAGCTGATGCACATGGGAGAGGAGCATGAGGTTCACTCAAAGATAGTCATCGGTGCAGACGGCATGGAATCAAAGGTTGGACGCTGGGCAGGCATCAATACATCCTTGAAACCATCTGATATGGAAACCTGTGCACAATACCTGGTAACCAATGCAAATATAGACCAGGAGTTCTGTTATTTTTACCTCGGAAACGAGGTTGCACCTGCAGGTTACATATGGCTTTTCCCGAAAGGTGGAAATAAAGCAAACGTAGGAATAGGAATACTCGGAAGTGAGTCCGGCGAACAACGGGCTATCGACCTTCTTAACGATTTCATTGAAAAGAACATGCCAGAGGCCAGGATCATAGAAATGGTCGTTGGGGGAGTACCAGTGTCCGGAACCATAGAAAGGACCATCGCCAACGGTCTTATGCTGGTAGGGGATGCTGCACGCCAGTCAGATCCGATAACTGGCGGAGGCATCATCAATGCCATGGATGCAGGAAAGATCGCTGGAGAGATTGCTGTAAAAGCAATAAGAAAAGAAGATTGTTCTACAAAGGTCCTTCAGGAATACGAAGAACTCTGGAGGGAAACGATCGGCAGAGAGATCGACAGCAGTCTGATTGTCAAAGAAACCTTTGTAAAATTCACAGATGAGAATCTGAACTCACTGGCTGCATCACTACAGAACGTGAACTTCACAAGTATGAGCCTTATGGACCTTTTACTTGCTCTGTTCAAGGCTAATAAGAAACTCCTCTGGGACCTGAGAGGACTTTTTAAGGATGTTGTAAAGAACGATATCGACTTCAAATACAGAACTTAATCAAGATCTTTTGCTCCATCCGGAAAAGGGCGGAGCAGTTTTTTCATTAAATACTACATAAAATATTTATTTTCTCCAGAATTCAGGAGTCAGCATTACTATAACAGTGAACACTTCAAGTCTGCCAATCCACATATTTGCAATAAGGACAAGTTTTCCAATTGCAGGAACAGTACTGAAGTTTGACATTGGACCTACCATATTGAAACCAGGACCAATGTTTCCAAGAGTTGCTATTGATGCCGTGACAGAACTGGTAAGGTCCATCCCAAATATGGAGAGAATAGCCAAACTTATCAAAAAAATAAAGAAATAGATTACAACAAATGAGATTATCGCCTGAATTATGTCACCAGGCACGCTCTTTCCGTTTAACTTGATAGGCCTTATAGCTTTAGGATGGACAGCTTTGAACAGCTCATTTCGTGCATATTTAAGAAGGATCAGGAGGCGTACTACCTTAATCCCACCTGCAGTAGACCCGGCACAACCCCCAATAAACATCATTGCCAGTAAAACCACCTTTCCGGAATCGGTCCAAAGATTGAAGTCAGTTGTAGCATAACCTGTTGTCGTCAGTATAGAAACAACCTGGAATACAGCATACCTGAAAGATGCAGGAATCGAGCCTGGAGTATCCCTCCAGAGGACCAATGTCAAAAGGACAGTTGCAAGGCTCACAATCAAAAAATAGAACTTGAACTCATTATCCTTGAGAAGACTTTTTCTGTCAGAATATAGTGTCTTGTAGTGCAGCGCGAAGTTTGCGCCTGCAATAAACATAAAAAGAGTAATGATACCTTCAATGAGAGGACTTTCAAAAGCAGCCACGCTATCCGCATAAGGTGAAAAACCCCCGCATGCCATAGTAGTGAAAGTATGCGTACAGGCATCATAGAAAGACATTCCCGCAATGAGGAGTAGAAGAAGTTCCACTACGGAAATGGATACATAGACTGCCCAGAGTATCTTTGCAGTCTCCCGGATCCTGGGCCTTAACTTGTCCTCTTTGGGACCCGGAGCCTCAGCACGGAACAACTGGCGACCTGCAACTCCCAGCTTTGGAAGAATAGCAATGAAAAGCATGATAATTCCCATGCCACCAAGCCATTGGGTCATACTTCGCCAGAAAAGAAGCGATTTTGAATGTGCCTCTATATCTACAAACACAGTTGCACCTGTTGTTGTAAAACCTGACATGGACTCGAACAATGCATCCAGGACCGTAACCCCGTCGAAAATATATGGAATTGAACCGAAGAGTGCTGCTGCAAACCATCCAAAAGCAACTATAGCAAAACCTTCACGTTTTTCCCATTCCCTGTCATCTGTCGAATACCGTAATGAAAGTGCAGAACCAACAATCGTTGTCAGGGAGAAGGATATTGCAAAAGGGTATGGGGACTCTCCATAATAAAGAGCAACTCCAAGAGGAACCAGCATCATGGGTCCAAGAAAAAGAAGAAGTAATCCCATTACACTGATTACAAGACTATATCTCATCAAATCCCATCTGTATTGAATTATTTAAATAGTCTTTCTACATCCTGATATGAAGAAGGCAACAAGAATATGAGAACACGATCCCCTTCCCTAATTATATCATTCCCACGCGGAACAAATGTTTCACCTTTATGGACCACCATACTGACAAGTGCTCCTTTAGGGAATTTAACGTCCTTCAGAGGTTTACCAACAATCTTTGATCTGCTAGATGCGGTATATTCGATAATCTCAGCCTTTTCACCTTCGATCATTGTAAGTGCCTCAATTCCTGTACCCATAGTGAGTTTCAGGACTTCGTTGATGGTAGCTTCCCTTGGACTTACAGCACGGTCCACGCCAACAAGTTCAAAAAGTGGTACATAATCGAGATGATCAGCACGTACAATCACCTTCTTAGCACCGAGCTGCTTGGAGAGCAAAGCACATAAAAGGTTCTTTTCATCGCTGTCCGTAACAGAGATAACAACGTCCATGTCCCCCACCCCTTCCTCTTTCAGGAGGTTTATATCTGTCCCGTTGCCTTTGAGAACAAGTACCTTTGGCAGTGCTTCGGCAATGAACTCACATCGTTCAAGTTTCTTTTCGATTATCTTTATTGTTGCATGGCTCTTTTCGATCAGCTTTGCAAGATAGAAACCAACACTACCACCACCAATGATCAAAATCCTGCTTACATCATCTTCGTGACCTGCAAAAAGATTACCGATATTTGCCATAGCATCTGATTTACCAATAACAACAACATGGTCATTAGCATGTATCACATCATTACCATGCGGAATGATAATATCGGACTGCCTGTAAATGGCACTCACTATGCAGCAATCAGAAAGATCAAGGTCTTTCAGGTTCTTATCGACCAGATCGCTTTCATCTGACACTACGAATTCCATCATCTTAATCTTTCCTTCTGCAAAGACCTCAGCATCAATGGCTGACGGAATAGAAAGAATACCTGCGACCTCGGAAGCAAGTGAGAGTTCAGGACAGATCATCACATCGATTCCGATCTGTGTACGGGTCGCAACAGGTCTGTCAATATAATCCGGATTTGTGACCCTGGCCATTGTCTTGAAAGGCCGGTAAGAAGGAGCCATCAGTTTAGCTGCAGTACAGGCAACAATATTCACCTCATCTGAACCGGTCACCGCAACAAGCAGATCAGCATTGTCAATAACTTTTCCTAATATTGATATATTAGCACCGTTTCCATGGATGACCTGTACATCGAGCTCATCAGCACGTGCACATGCATCCTCATCGTTATCAATAACGACAACATCATTGTTGAGATAAAGGGAACTTGCTATATGATACCCTACCTCACCAGCTCCGACGATTATGATTTTCATAAAAAACACACTAACCTATGAAAATAAATTGGAAGTATAAGAGAGATTTAATAAGCGGTATAAGTGTTAAAGTTTACTCCACAAAAATACAGATATGCAAAAAAAAAGTATAATCCCAACCTATGGTCAGGAATTTACAGATTCGGGAGTATCATCAGAAATTGCGGTTTCAAAAGCATCTTTCATCTTGTCAAAGAAACCTTTGCCACTTTTTGATCCTTTAGACTTTCCTCCACTGAACTTATCAAACTCTTCAAGTAAAGTTCGCTGCTTGTCAGTAAGGTTTGTAGGAGTCTCAACAATCACTTTCACAAGCTGGTCACCCTGACCATGACCGTGGAGGTGTGGCATACCCTTTCCTTTCAGGCGTAGTACTGAATGGGTCTGGGTTCCTTCTTTGATCTTCATTTTGACCTTGCCATGAAGTGTGGGCACCATTATCTCAGCACCAAGAGCCGCCTGTGAAAAAGTTATCGGGACCTCATAAATTATATCATCGCCTATGCGATCAAATTTCTCATGAGCCTTTACATGGATCACAACATAAAGATCACCCGGTGGTGCACCCGGACTTCCGGCCTCACCCTCTCCGCTGATCTTCAGACGCAGACCGGTATCAGCTCCTTTTGGAACCCTTACATCGATCTTGCGTACTTTCTTCTGCTTTCCTGATCCTTTACAGACAGGACATGGAGATTCAATTATCTTTCCCCTGCCGTGACAATTTTCACACGTAGTAGTGGTCATGAAGTTGCCCAGTGGAGTTCTCCTTGCATGGGTCACCTGTCCGCTGCCATGACAATTTGGACATGTGGTCGGACTTGTACCCTCCTTTGCTCCGATACCCCCACAAGCTTCACAGTTCTCTGCTCTGGGAACATTGATCTTTACCTGCTCACCGAAAGCAGCCTGCTCCAAGGTAACTGCAAGGTCATATCGAAGGTCAGAACCTCTCACAGGCCCCTGTCTGCGGCGGCCTCCGCCACCAAAACCTCCGAAACCACCAAAGCCACCTCCAAAGATGCTTCCAAGGATGTCACCAAGGTCCTCGAAACCACCAAAATCAGCATTCCTGAAAATATCTTCCGTGCTATATCGACCGTCTATACCTGCATGGCCAAACCGATCATATTGTGCCCTTTTCTCACTATCTGAAAGCACAGCGTAAGCTTCGGATATCTCCTTGAACTTATCTTCAGCACCTTCATCCTTGTTCTTATCAGGATGATATTTCATCGCAAGTTTGCGATATGCTTTCTTTATATCGTTCTCAGAGGCTTCCTTGGATATACCCAGTATTTCGTAATAATCACGTGTGGTCGACATTAAATCTCCTTCAGGGATAAATTAAGATGCAGATTGGAATCATCTGCATCTATACATTCAAGATATTTATTTGTCTTCGTCGACAACCTCATAGTCTGCATCAACGACAGTCTCATCTGACCCGGAATCTGAAGCAGATGCCCCGGCAGATTCAGAACCATCTGCGCCGGCAGCTGCTTCCTGCTGTGCCTTCTCATACATTGCAGCAGATACCTTATAAACAGCTTCCTGCAATGCTTCGGCCTTTGTCTTGATGACTTCGGAATCCTCTCCCCCGAGAGCTTCCTTCACATCAGCAATGGACTTTTCGATGGTGTCCTTCTGCTCATCGGTTGCGACATCTCCGGCCTCTTTTAGAGTCTTCTCAGCAGCATTTACAAGAGATTCGGCATTGTTTCTGATCTCGACCTCTTCCTTGCGAGCCTTGTCTTCTTCTGCATGAGCTTCAGCGTCCTTTACCATCTGGTCGATCTCCTCATCAGACAATCCACCAGGCTTCTGTATAGAGATAGACTGCTCTTTGCCGGTTCCAAGGTCCTTTGCATTCACATGAAGGATACCATTTGAGTCAATATCAAAGGTAACTTCGATCTGTGGCATTCCTCTTGGTGCTGGTGGGATCCCATCGAGCACAAAGCGACCAAGTGTCTTATTAGCAGAAGCAATTCCCCTCTCACCCTGAAGGATGTGAATCTCCACAGATGGCTGGCTGTCTGCAGCAGTTGAGAATATCTGGCTCTTCTTTGCAGGAATGGTAGTATTCCTCTCGATAAGAGGTGTTGCAACGCCTCCGAGGGTCTCAATACCAAGTGTAAGAGGAGTGACATCAAGCAATAGAACGTCATGAACCTCTCCACCAAGTACACCTGCCTGGATAGCTGCACCCACTGCAACTGCTTCATCCGGGTTGATGTTCTTGTATGGGACTTTTCCGATGAAGTTCTTAACAACATCGTACACCGCTGGTATCCTTGTGGAACCTCCGATAAGGAGTACTCTGTCAATGTCCTTCGGAGTGACCTTCGCATCAGCAAGTGCCTGCTTCATGGAAACAAGTGTTTTTTCCACAAGATCTTCGGTCATCTTCTCGAACTGTGCCCTTGTAATATCAATATCAATGTGTTTTGGCTGGCCATTGGAATCTGCTGTAATAAAAGGCAGGTTCACATTGGTTGAGGTCACGCCTGAGAGCTCGATCTTTGCTTTCTCAGCAGCATCACTAAGACGCTGGAGTGCAGCCTTGTCATTTGACAGGTCAATACCTTCAGCTTTCCTGAACTCCTCTATCAGGAACTCTGTGATCCTTTGGTCAAAGTCATCCCCACCAAGATGTGTATCCCCACTTGTGGAGAGGACTTCAAATACACCATCGCCAAGTTCAAGGACGGACACATCGAAAGTACCTCCACCAAGATCGTATACAAGGATCTTGTGGTCGCCTTCCTCTTTGTCAAGACCATATGCAAGGGATGCTGCTGTAGGCTCGTTGATGATCCTCATGACCTCAAGTCCGGCAATGGTACCGGCATCCTTTGTAGCCTGCCTCTGTGAATCGTTGAAATAAGCAGGTACAGTTATAACAGCCTGTGTAATGTCCTCGCCAAGATATGATTCTGCATCTTCCTTGAGCTTGCGTAGGATCATTGCAGAAACTTCCTGAGGAGTGTACTCTTTATTGTTCAGGTTTACTTTATAATCACCCTCACCGATATGACGTTTAATGGAGCTTACACTGTTATCAGGATTAGCGATCATCTGCCTCTTTGCGACCTGTCCTACAAGCTTTTCTCCCTTCTTGGAGAATCCGACTACTGAAGGTGTTGTCCTTCCGCCTTCTGCATTAGGTACAACAGTAGGTTTTCCACCTTCGATGACAGCCATACATGAATTCGTAGTTCCAAGATCAATACCTAGTATCTTTCCCATAATAATACCTCACTTGTCTTTTATTAATAAGTAATTAACATTAGTTTTGTTTTCTTTATACTATTATGCAGTTTATGGTCCTGTAATATCAAATGTCAGTCCTCATCCGGATTGTCTGCAATTGTAACCATTGCATGACGTATGACCTTAGAGTTCAGTTCATAACCGGGTTTGCATACATCAACAACATAGTGGTCAGGATGTTCAGTGGTCTGGACATGCATCACTGCCTCATGAAGATGCGGATCGAATTCTTCACCGGCACAATCGATCTTTTTCAGGCCTTCCTTCTCAAGAATAGAGACGAACTGCCTGAAAACCATCTCAACGCCTTCAATGACCGACTTCACATCATCTGTCTTTTTAGCAGATTCAAGAGCACGCTCAAAATTATCATATACTTCAAGCATTTCTACCATCATGTTCTCAAGAGCGAACTTGCGAAACTCTTCTTTTTCACGAATACTTCGTTTCCTGAAGTTCTCGAACTCAGCCCTCTGGCGGATCAACTGCTCTTTAAGTTCCATGATCTCAGAATCCGCAGATGCAGCAGCCTTGTTGTCTTCAGAACCTTCGCCTTTAAGGTTTTCCAACACCCCGTCGCCGCCACAGCAACCAGACGAATCCTTCTCTTCTTTAATTTTGCATTTCTTACCAGATTTACCTGCCATTGATCACGACTCCGCCATAATTTATCAGCGGTATAATATAACAGCATGTGATTGTTTGTAGTTCTATAAATACTTTTCGTCGGAACTAATAGATGAAACTATAGAGAACATGATCAAAAACAAGAAACAATAACCGTCTTTGATCAAAGATTATCAGGCATATTCTGCCTGCATCTTATAAGAAAGCAACTTGACAAGCAGCATGCTGGCTATCATACAGATAGCTAGTGCTGATATCAGGCGATCCCATCCCAATAAACTCAGTCCGTCCTTAAGGACGAAATCAACGCCACCAAAGAACGAAAATATGGAGATCGTAGCTGCAAGCGAAACAATACAACCGCCAATAAGCGCACCTATCTGGTCGGCGCCCCTCTTCTCAAAGAAGACAGAGCCCACTATGAACACCACAGCAAAGATCAGCAATATCACGGAAGAAGGCATCGGACTGACACCAGTAGACAGGATGTTCATGACACCAAGGGCCATGCCTATCATGAAAATTGACATTGTACCTGAAACAGCAAGTGCCTGCAAAAATGGATTATCTGAAATATCCGCATTCACCTTTATATCCCTCGGGTTGTAATTTGTATTGCTTATATAAATAATAATTGTTGAGCACACACCGACCAAATCGGAGAAGGATAAAAAGACTAGGAACAAGAAAAAGAAAATATAAATTTAAATTTAAATGGATAAGAAATAGAAGTAAACCATAGGAAAGTACAGTAAATAACAAATAAAATGATAGAATCTCACCTTACATGAAAATACTTCTTTCTGAATACGCAGTCAGCACCGATATGGGCGGAACCTACCTAATAGAAGGTAAAGCAATGCTACAAACACTGGCAGCAAGTTTTTCACGTCTTGGACATGAGATAGTATACACTTCCGCAGGTCCCGGTATTGAACATGGAAACCCGGTCAATTCAAGTGAAAAGAACATCAAAGAAGTTCTGGAAGACCAATCAAAGAACTGCGATGCTGCCCTTGTGATAGCCCCGGAGGAACTACTTGCTGAGATCACGGCCATAATAGATGATAACACAATTAATCTGGGATGCAATTCCGATTGCGTGGCCATTTGCTCAGACAAACTGAAATGCACAAGGATACTGGAAAGCACATCAGTTGCAGTCCCAGGGACATATTCTTCTGAACAGTCAATACCAAAGGGCAAGCGCTGGGTCATAAAACCCAGGAACGGATGTGCATCTGAAGATACATTTGTAGCCCACGATCCTGCACTTAAAGAAGGGGAAATAGCAACAGAATACATTAATGGAGAACACCTCAGTGTAAGCCTCATATGCGGCAAAGAAACACTCCCTTTAACAGTTAACAAGCAGATGATCGACATAGATCCCAACAAAGAATACTCGTCTGTGAATTATTGTGGATGCACGACACCATATACCACCGAACGAAAGCATGAGCTTTACGAAACGGCTATAGAAGCTACACATAAGCTTGGATGCAATGGTTACACAGGAGTGGATATCGTAATGGGGGACAGGCCATACGTTATAGACATAAACCCCAGACCTACAACATCCCTTGTAGGAATCACAAGGATAATGGATACGGAAATCGCGGAACTGCTTATAGCAAATGCACTTGGAGAAGCACTCCCGCAAGTTAATATTAAAGGAAATTACACATTCACCAAAGAGGAACTGATATGAGATACATTGGAATCGATATAGGAGGAGCAAATACAAAAGTTGCCTCATCTGACGGAGAGATTAAGGAACTACTATACATCCCCCTATGGAAGGATACAACGCTCCCATCAGCCCTTAAAGAACTGGAAGAAAGACTGAACCCCGATGGCCTGGCTGTTGTTATGACAGGAGAACTTGCAGATTGTTTTGCTGATAAGGACGAGGGGATCAGCTTCATAATGGACTCTGTGAACAACGCTTTCGACTGCAAGATAAAATATGTTAACAACAGCGGACATTTCCAGGACAGCAACCTGAAGACAAGAGATCTTGCTGCTGCTAACTGGGCTGCTTCTGCCCGTCTTATCGGAAAAGAGGTCGGCGATTGCATCTTTGTGGATGTGGGCAGCACCACCAGTGATATTATACCCATCAGGGACAGCAAGCACCTGGCAGGATATACCGATTTTTCAAGACTTCTCAGAAGCGAGCTGGTATATGCCGGAACCCTGCGCACAAACCTTGCAGCCCTGCTCAGGACAGTAGAGCTAAAAGAAGGAACATGCAGAATCTCATCCGAACTCTTTGCCACCACCGCAGATGCATATATGCTACTTGGCGATATCGACAGGGAACTGTTCACATGCGAGACAGCAGATGGTGCCGGAAAGGACAGGATAGACTGCATGAGAAGAGTTGCACGCCTGGTATGCGCCGACCTTGCCGAGATATCAGAGGAAGATCTGCTCATGATAGCAAAAGATGTGAAAGAAAAACAAATATCCCTGCTATGTGAAGCAATATCAGCTGTTGCAGAGAAAAACAGGCTTGATACCATAGTATCTGCCGGGCTGGGAGAATTCATGATAGAAGAAAGTGCAATGCGTCTTGGACTTGATTGTTTCTCCACTTCCGACAAGTGGGGTAAGGAGATATCAAAGGTATTCCCTGCTTATGCAGCAGCAAACCTTCTTGAAAAAGAGTACATGAGCTGAGATCTACGAATCATAATAATAAACAGATGGTAAGAATGAAAGTGGTCCTTAAGATAGGCGGAAGCCTGATGGAACAGGCTGACACCCTGCTTAATTCAATAGCTTCCCACTTTAACAGTAAAGAAAGAAAAGTGGAAATAGTGGTTGTCCCGGGAGGAGGGATCTTTGCCAACGCCATCCGGGAGGCCGGCAGTGTATATTCGATAAGTGATGAGGCATCCCACTGGATGGCAATAACTGCAATGGAGCAATACGCATATCTTCTCAATGACATGACCGCCATTCCCCTGATAGATAACACGGAACAGATTCCGGAGGGATTATCCATCCTTCTTCCATACAACCTGCTCAAGAATAACGATGAGCTTGAACATTCATGGAATGTTACATCAGACACCATTGCCGCCTGGGTGGCACAACGAATTGATGGCATGCTTGTCAAGGCTACAGATGTTGATGGCGTCCTGAAAGGAGATGAACTGATAGAAGAGATTTCTGCCAGAGAACTTGAGATCATGGGAGAGACATGCACAGACAGTAAAATGCCGAAATTACTGTCCAGCTATCACATTGACTGTATTATAATAAACGGGACATACCCGGAAAGGGTCGTTGCTGCTATCGAAAGAAAACCTGTAAAGGGAACGTGCATCAAGGGGAATATTTAAATTATATACCGAGTATGTACTGAAACCGTTATAGCTTATCGCGACACGAATAGTTTCGTTCAAGCATTATACACGTTTACAGAATCAAAAGGAGAATTATAATGGCAAAAGTTGAACAATGCACATCATGTGGAGTTCGCCTTGTCGAGACGGGATACACAAGATTTCCTTGCCCGTCATGTGACACCGAGCTTGGAAGATGTATCAAGTGCAGACAACAGAGTAACCCATACAAGTGCCCTAAATGCGGCTTTGTAGGACCCTGAGGAATGAATATGGGAGAAGTAGCAGCAACAATGAAAATAATGCCAGAGGGCGTTGACACAGATCTCGATGACCTGAAGAATAAACTCGAAACAGCACTGCCAGAAGGCTCATCCATGTATGGATCAGAAATCGAGCCAGTAGCTTTTGGTCTGAAAGCACTCAAATTAGTAGTCCTTGTAGGTGACCTGGAAGGCGGTACAGAATCTGTTGAAGAGGCTTTTGCAGCAGTTCCTGGCGTAGAGAGTGTACAGGTTACCGATCTGGGCAGACCTGTATAAATCATACCAGATTATTTTTTTTCTCT
>JBNJIC010000063.1:0-12286 GCA_051749005.1 Halobacteriota archaeon
GGGATCTTCCATAGGCACTGCTGATACCATGTATGTCAACCGTCTGCGTGAGTCCTCTCCTGGCGAGACATTTCCGGGTGACAGCTATGTGGATGTCGGGAACCTTGCAGGTGTGGGCGATTACAGGGAAGTGATGTGGTTTGACTTGAGCGAGTACAGCACTACCGATACCTTGGCAAGTGCAACTTTGTCCATGAACTGGTATTATCCTGAAGATACTCCACGTAACCAGGACACTGTCGTTGAGATCTACAGGCCTGCAGACTGGGAACACTCGCAGGTTAGCTGGAATGAGAAAGCTTCCGGTGTTCCATGGAACAATGCCGGTGGAGACTGGTATGACAGTACCGGTGCAGCTCAGGGAAGCATGCCTTATGCATCCATAACCTTCAGTGCAAGTGATCTACCCGACAACGGAGTCTATGAGTTCGATGTCACAGAACTTGTGCAGGAATATGTCAGTGGTGAGCATTTCAACACAGGTTTCTTCATCAAGGCACGCACTGAGAATGACAACTACATCGCTTTCGATGGTACTGCAAATGACCTTAAGAAACCAAAACTCAAAGTGACAGTTTCAACCGCCAGCAACCTTGCTCCTGTGATGGATTCGATCGCAGACAAGGCAGTGGATGAAGGATCCACAGTGAGCTTTGGCGTAAGTGCCTCTGATGCTGATGGTAACAGTCTCACCTACTCAGCTACAGGTATCCCTGCCGGAGCAACCTTTGATCCGGATACCGCTGAGTTCACATGGACTCCTGAAGAGGGTCAGGCAGGAACCTATGGTGTGATGTTCGGGGTAAGTGACGGTGAGCTCACAGATTCAGAGACCATGCTTATTACAGTGAACCCGGTGAACAGTGACCCGTCAGGCAACAGTGCACCTGTGATCACAGAATTCGGGCCAGCCAACAATGATGTCTTTGAGGAAGGTTCCGTGATCAACATAGGAGTAACAGCCTCTGATGCAGACGGCCAGGATCTGGACTATCTGTTAAGGATCGATGGCGTTACTGTCAGCACAACTTCCAGTTATGCATGGACCACCGATGCTTCCAGTGATGGTACCCATATCATCGAAGCAATTGTTAGCGATGGAACTGATCAGTTTACAGCTCAGCATGTCATCACTGTCATCAAGATCCATCCACGCTGGGATGTGAACAAGGATGGAGTGGTGAACATTCTGGACGTCACCATAGTGGCCCAGAACCTTGGTAATGACAAACCACATCCAAGCTGGGATGTGAACCAGGATGGTGAAGTGAACATCCAGGACCTCACCATTGTAGCACATTACT
Source organism: Halobacteriota archaeon (assembly GCA_051749005.1). Lineage (GTDB taxonomy): Archaea > Halobacteriota > Methanosarcinia > Methanosarcinales > Methanosarcinaceae > Methanococcoides. Next base: position 1,305 of record JBNJIC010000063.1, read on the forward strand.
TCGGTGAAACAATAGAACTCTGAGATGCAAAACCCCCTGCATCTCATTTTACTTCTTTTTTACATCTTTAACTTCAAATACCAGGAAGTTCTAACAAATTCCTGCCGTTGTTCTTGTTCTCCCATAAATTCGTATATATGTCTTGGGCCTGGCTGCCCTCGATGGCTTACGCCATCATCAGGGTCTCCTTCAGGCTACCAAACTGCGTCGGTTTGCCGGTGGTCTTCCGGGCAAACCACAACATAAATAACCCTCGTAGCCGAGCTTTGACCCTTCACTTCTCAGGCATCCAATTAAACCCTTCAATGTCTTTCTATAACTGTCTTAGGGAAGCTGGCAGGAGAGGATAAAATGGCTGGTGCACCACAGAGTGCCTCGATATAGTCGACTTTTAGATGCGCTAGATACTGGTATCTATCTTCTCTTCCTCTGCTGAGTTGAGATTGATGTAAGAAGGTGCATGCACTCTGTCTGTCACAACCTTTGATTCCGCCGATACTCTCTTAATCTTTCATCCATGACTCCTTTAATATGCACCATACGCACAAATTCCATTTCCATGCACCTCAGTCCAATCTCATGGCTACTCTGTATCTATTCGAAGCTGCTCCTCTTCTTTGCACTGGTAGTTGTCCCTGTTGTTCCTATGAGCACATATGAGCAGCTCAGTCATAATATTCCCGGCTTGATAAGAAGCTATTTTTCCAGCTCCTCGGAGACCTTCTCTCTTCTCGCCACATACAGGATCTTTATGTTATTATTGGTATAAATCTTTGAGAGGTTTTGGGCGGGTATGTGTACACCTTGTATTCTGGATATTGAGGACCTGTTTTAATGCAAAATTAAGGGAAAACCCTATTCTCTGTTGTCTCAGCATTTTGTGCTCACACAAATAGCGGATCATCTACTTTAACCCTGTGATCCCTTCAAATGCCCGTGTACATCGATCTCTCCGTGTACTATACGGGTAGAAGATATTGGAACATCATCATCGGCCATTACGTATTCGATCTTTACGATTTTAATCTCCGGCCTGCCGCTGGCCTTTCGGAGTTCGTTGATCTTCAGGGCCACGGGGTAGGTCTCGGGGGAGACCACGATGTATTCATAGTCTTTTTTGAGGGTGTTTCCGTAGGGGGAGTTGAGCATCTGGATATGATAGCGGTCCTCGGGGATGCCGAGCTCTTTGAGATAATCGGTGAGCATATTCCTGCGGGTGGGGTAGTCGGGTATATCGCGATTCTTTTTTCCGGCCATGCCGTTGGATGTGAGGCCGATGTCCAGGATGTCGTCTCCGGCAATCTCGAAGGCTTTCTTTATCAGATGTTTGTGTCCGTCGTGGAGGTACTCGAAAGTTCCTCCTACCGCTGTTCGTCCCATTGTTTTCTGAAATGGGGTTTTGTATCATAAGTGTTTGTATCCTTTAGGTTGTTTGCATGAGTGGGATGGGTTTTGGTATGTATTTGGTATGGTCATTTTATTACTTTCACACCGCTTAGCTCATCCTTAAATACTCACGGGCAATAATGAAGAACAAATGTGCACGCTACGAAGAAAAACTGTGCACCATAAGGAGCTATCAAAATGAGTGAAGTTTTACTGGAAGATCTTGATCACGTGGGGCCGGCAACGGCGCAGAAACTTAAGGATGCCGGCTTTAATACGGTAGAGGCTGTTGCTGTGGCATCGCCTGCAGAACTTGCCAACAGTGCAGAGATAGGTGAGTCCACTGCTGCTAAGATCATAAATGCGGCCAGGCAGGCTGCTGACATCGGCGGTTTCGAGACCGGAGATTCCGTGCTTGAGCGCAGGAAACTTGTGGGCAAGCTGACCACCGGCTGTGAGGAGTTCGATGAGATGATGGGCGGTGGTATTGAGAGCCAGTCCATCACAGAGATGTACGGCGAGTTCGGTTGTGGTAAGACCCAGGTCGCCCATCAGCTGGCCGTGAACGTGCAACTACCTCCGGAGCAGGGCGGACTGGGTGGGTCTGTGGTCATCATCGATACCGAGAACACTTTCAGGCCTGAAAGGATCGAGCAGATGGTCAGGGGTATTTCCGAGAAACACGGCATTGAGTACGATCCCGAGGAGTTCCTGAAGAACATCCACGTAGCACGTGCCTACAATTCCAATCACCAGATACTTCTTGTGGAATCCGCTTCCGAGCTTGCCAACGAGCTCAAGGACTCTGAAATGCCTGTGAAACTGCTGATCGTGGACTCGCTCACCGCTCACTTCAGGGCCGAATATATTGGCAGGGGTACGCTTGCCGACAGACAGCAGAAGCTCAATAAGCACCTTCATGACATCCAGCGCTTCGGGGATCTGTTCAACGCCTGCGTCATCGTGACCAACCAGGTAATGTCCAAGCCTGATGCTTTCTTCGGTGATCCCACCAAACCTATCGGAGGTCATATCCTGGGTCACACCGCTACATTCAGGCTGTATATCAGGAAGTCCAAGGGGGACAAGAGGATCGTCAAACTTGTGGACTCACCCAATCTCCCGGACGGCGAGGCCATCATGTCCATCACCACGGACGGTCTCGGAGACGCATGATTTGTCGGGATCCATTCCGAATAAAGTTAAGATAACATTTAAGATAACATCCGTCATATCTGACTGCATGGTCTTCAAAGCCCTTGTAGTTGATATTGATGGAACTATAACCGATTACGACAGGAAACTGGACCTCCGTGTTGCGGAGCGATTCCGCGAGCTGCGGGTACCGGTTGTTCTTTCCACAGGCAACCCCTTATGCTACGTTCATGCTGCTGCAAAGCTCATTGGTATCAGCGGCATTGTGATCGCAGAGAACGGGGGAGTTGTCTCAACCGGTTTTGATAAGTCTTCCATCATAGCCGACGGCATGGAGAAATGTGAGGAGGCTTATGAACTGCTATCTAACTATTTTGATCTTGAGAAACTGGATGCGGCATACCGCAAGACTGAGGTCGTGCTCCGCAGGGGTATGGACATTTCAAAGCTTCAGGAGATTGTTGTGGACAATGGTATGGATGTAGAGATCATTGATACCGGCTATGCGGTTCACATCAAAGACGGAAATATCAGCAAGGGTACCGGGCTTCATACAGTTGCAGAGCTTTTTGGTATCGATACAAAGGATTTCCTGGCAATCGGGGATTCCTGCAATGATGTCGAGATGATGCGTGAGGCAGGTCTGGGCATAGCTGTCGGCAATGCCGATGATGATGCCAGACGCGCGGCATCCATGGTAACGAAAGCCTCATTCGGCGAGGGTACGCTGGAGGCCATCGAATATGCGGTGTCCAATGGCCTTCTGGAATAAAAATTTAAAAATAAAGGCTCTTCAGTCACGATCGAATGGCAGTCCCTTTGCCATGGTTTTGTCCACCACTATGTAGTCCTTGATCGCGCTTACTGACTCGAAAGGTACAATGATGTACTGTCCGTCCTTCTGATACTTGGAAGTATCAAGACCGATATCCGGTTTCACGATAAGGTCTTCCAGTTCTCCGGTCTTTCCATCCATAACGATGTTGTTCAGTACGCCAAGTTCGGTTCCGTCAGTAGCCATTACCTGTTTGTTGGACAGGTTCTTTGCAAACACTTTTGCCATCTTTCGTCTCCCTCTGAGTAATTAACAGATTATTTACATATATCCCATATAAGAACTTGTTTCTTGTTTATGGGTACTGCCCTTGAGCTTCTCCTGCATCTTGCTGTAGAATTCGGCCATATCCTCTGAGATAGTAGGCTTGACCTTGTTCATTGCTGCAAGGAAATGGGACTTTCTCACAGATTCGGTCTCGAAGTTCTCACGCAGTGCAAGCATCACAGCTTCCCTGCACACTGCCTCGATATCCGCACCCACATAGCCTTCGGTCATAGCTGCAAGTTCCGTTATGCTGACCTCCGGATCCAGCGGGATGTTGCGTGTGTGTATATTGAATATACTCTCCCTTCCTTCCATTGTGGAATTGCCCACAAGCACCAGTCTGTCGAACCTTCCTGAACGCATCAGTGCAGGATCGATCATGTCCGGCCTGTTGGTGGCTGCAATGACGACCACTTCCTTAAGGGCTTCCAGTCCGTCCATTTCGGTTAGAAGCTGGTTGATAACCTGCTGGGATGCCCTGCCCGTTTCGCTGTCAGCCATACGGGTAGTTGCAATGGAATCTATCTCATCGAAGAATATGATGCATGGTGAGACCTGCCTTGCCTTCTTGAAGGTCTCGCGGATCGCTTTTTCAGACTCTCCCACGAACTTGGAGAGCATCTGGGGTCCCTTGACACTGATAAAGTTCGCATTGGACTCGTTGGCGACCGCCTGTGCCATCAGTGTCTTTCCGGTACCTGGCGGCCCGTAAAGGAGAATTCCTTTTGGAGCCTTAATACCCATCTCCATTATCCTGTCCGGACGCTTGAGCGGCCACTCCACGGCCTCAACGATCTCCTGCTTTGCTTCGTCAAGCCCTCCCACATCGGTCCACTTAACGGAAGGCACTTCCACCAGCACCTCTCTCATTGCAGATGGCTCCACCTCGGTCAGTGCGTCCTCGAAGTCCCCGGGACCTACCACCAGCTTTTCCAGTACCTCTTCGGGGATCTCATCCTCATCCAGGTTGATCTCCGGCAGTATTCTCCTTAAGGAGCGCATGGAAGCTTCCTGCACCAGTGCAAGAAGATCGGCACCTACGAATCCCTGGGTATGTTCTGCAAGGTATTCAAGGTCCACATCCTCCGAAAGGGGCATCCCGCGGGTGTGTATCTGCATGATCTCCAGACGGTCGTCGCTATCCGGGACACCGATCTCTATCTCCCTGTCGAACCTTCCCGGGCGGCGCAGTGCAGGATCAATTGAATCCACTCTATTAGTGGCACCGATGACAACGATCTCTCCCCTCTCCTCCATACCGTCCATTAGTGTCAGCAGCTGGGCTACCACCCTGCGCTCGACCTCTCCGGTAACGTTCTCACGTTTTGGTGCAATGGAGTCGATCTAATCGATGAATATGATGGAAGGTGCGTTTTCTTCAGCTTCCTCGAATATCTTCCTCAGGCGTTCCTCGCTCTCCCCGTAGAACCTTCCCATAATCTCAGGTCCTGCGATGTAGAGGAAGTTCGCCCTGGATTCTCCGGCAACTGCCTTTGCTATAAGTGTCTTACCTGTCCCCGGAGGTCCGTACAGTATAACTCCTTTGGGTGGCTCAATGTTAAGCCTCTGAAAGATCTCATGATGTTTGAGGGGCAGCTCTATCATTTCGCGTACTCTCTGGATTTCGTCGCCAAGTCCGCCGATATCCTCATAGGCGATGCCGCGCGCAGCGTCTTCATAGCCCTTTGCCGGTTTCTGTCGAAGTTCGATCTCCGTATTTTCTGTAATGATAAGTATTTCCTCTTCAGGCGTTGCCTCGATAGCAACAAGAGGTATGGCCTGGTTTCCTGGTGTGGGCTGGGTCATTGAGCTTGTGATAGGGATGACATCTCCTGTAACAAAAGGTTGTTTCAGTATATTGTGTTTGATGATCGCCAGGATGTTGGTTCCGAATTCCATTGTGATGCCTTCAGGAGGTGCGAGCACGACCTTCTCCGCAGGTGTGACCTCTGCCCTTCTGATAGCGACCCTTTCCCCGATACCAACGCCTGCATTCTGTCGGGTGAACCCGTCTATGCGACCAATTCCCTGTCCCCAGTCCTGCCTGTCTGCCCTCCAGACCTTTGCAGCTGTTGTCTTCTTACCCTCGATCTCAACGATATCTCCTGGTGAAAGCTGCAAGCTGAGTAAAGTGCTCGGATCAAGCCTTATGATTCCACGTCCGAAATCGATTGGATGTGCTTTTTCCACTTTGATCTGTAGTTCTTCCATTGGTCTCATCCTTAATTGTTTTAGTATTTTATTCGGTACAAGGCATAAATAATATATGGTTCTATACCCTGTTTTTTGTTTCAGGAAAACTCTGGTCTTTCAGTATTGTAAAAAAAGAAGGATCTCTGGTAAGTATCCTGTTTCTAAGTTAACTATATTCATTCAAAAACTCTTCAAGTCCCTGTTCAAGCTCTGTCTTTGGTGTAAAACCAAGGTCAATGGACTTTGAAATGTCTGCAACACTTTGCCGGATATCTCCTTCCATGGGTTCCCTGTGGTCTACGGCTAGGTCCTTTCCAAACAGTTCTATAATTATCTCCGCAAGCCTGTTTATCGTGGTGCTTCTGCCTGTAGCAGCATTAAAAACTTCTCCAACAGCTTCTTCTTTCTCAATGACCAGTTCCACCATATCAACGATATCATGCACCGATATAAAGTCCCTTGTCTGCTCTCCGTCCCCGAAGACTATTGGGTTTTGATCGTTTCTAACCCTTTCTATGAACTTTGAGATAACTCCGGAATAAGGGTTTGAGGGGTCCTGTCTGGGACTATATATATTGAAGGGCCTTATACACGTAGTGGGCAAACCGTATGCCCTGTTGTACATAAGGCAATATTTTTCCCCCGACAATTTGCTGGTCCCATAAGGTGAAAGCGGATCTTGAAGATGTTTTTCATTGATCGGCACTTCCACAGGGTTTCCGTATACTGCAGCCGAGCTGAAATAGACAAATCTCTCTGGATCGGCCTCTCTTGCTGCCTCAAGCAGGTTGATCGTCCCAAATACATTGTTCTGCGCATCAAAAAGAGGTTCACGCATGGATCTTGCAACGCTTATCTGGGCAGCAGTGTGTATGACAATATCTGCATCCTTCACAATATCTGAAACGTCGTCCCGGATGTCGCCCTTTATCACCGTTACATCTTCAGGCACACATTCCCTTGTTGTAGATTGGTGGTTGTCCAGAACAACAACTTCGTTCTTTTCATGGAAGCGGTCAACGAGATAACTGCCAACCTGGCCCAAACCGCCGGTTATGAGGATCCTTTGCATGGTTTCCATAACGTTTGCATAGTTTATTATTATTTTGGGAAGTTATCCTGAAAACAATCTCATAATGAGTATACTCACACATTCAATTTGTTCGTAAAGTTAATGTATGTTAAGTTCCTTATTATATATTAAGATAAATGGAATTATATTCAATTCACATCACATGATTTAAATAAAAACTTATGTTAGGCTGGCCGAAGTGATGCGAGCAAGGTGGTATGAGCGCAAAGAGGGTTAAAGATCGGTGGGCTAACATGTGGCCCACCTGATTCTGGTTGCTTTTTATTTTTCGAGATATTATTAATAATATTAACACTTTTTAATTCCAAAGCTAACATCATTGCAAATTCATTCGTTAAGTTAATATATCATTATTGAATTGTACTGCCCGCGTACGACCAATACTATCTCATTGTTAGTGTTCGTCGTACGAGAAAAACGTTCTTTCATTCCGTCATTTCTATGAACGGACCCGGGGTCTCATCCGACCCCCTTCATCCCCCTCTTTATGATCGTTCTTATCTCTGTTTAGTATTACTTAATAATAATTACTAAAAAAATAAAGAACATTCAGATCTTTTCTGCCGGAGGTGCTGTATTAAGCTTTACGTATTTTACTCCTTTCAGTGCCATAAGCCTTTCATCCATCTCTTTTACTTCTTCTCCTTCACCATCGAATATTACTACTTCAAGACAGTTATCGTGGTCGAGGTGTATGTGGACGGATGATTTGATCAGGTCTGAATAATCGTGCTGTATGTCTGCTATCGCATTGGAAAGGCCTCTTTTTGTGTGGTCATAGATGATGGTTATCGTACCTACACGGCGACCTTTTATGTCGCTCATCCATTCATACTGGTTTATATAGTTCCGGATGGAATCCCTGATTCCTTCTGAACGGGATGAGTATCCTCTGCGCTCTATTATTGAGTCAAATTTAGTCAGGAGGTTGTCCGGGAGGGACACACCTATTCTCATAAGTTCCTGTTCCATTTTTTTCACCTGATTGTGTAATTGACATAAAAGATAATAAATTTATGTATCATTTTTGTTATTAAAGTTGTTTTTCTGTCAGAAAAAACACATATGGCACATGTATATATATTCAGAATGCTTATATGGTAGGTAAAATCCGGAGATGATTTTCATGAAGACGGAAGAACTTTACTCAGGCAAGGCTAAGACCATTTACAAGACCGACAACCCTGACGAACTAATTGCAGAGTTTAGGGATAGTCTCACCGCTTTTGACGGTCAGAAGAAAAGTGAGGCAGCAAAGAAAGGTTATTACAATGCCCAAATCTCAAAGAAGATCTTCGAGATGCTTGAGGAAGAAGGCATCAGGACCCATTACCTGGGCATGGTATCTGATACGGAGATGCTCGTGAGGAAAGTAGAGATCGTTCTTATTGAAGTAATTCCAAGGAACATCGCAGCAGGTTCTATCACAAGGAAATATCCTGTGAAGGAAGGTACTATCTTTAAGGAACCTGTTCTTGTTTTCGATTACAAGAGCGACGAATACGGGGATCCTATGATCAACGATGACATTGCAGTTGCAATGGGAATTGCTACCCGTGAAGAGATTGATTATATACGCAGCATGGCCCTGAAGATCAATGACATTCTCAAGAGCTACTTCGAGAGCAAGGGTTTCCTGCTCCCTGACTTTAAGCTTGAGTTCGGAAGGGTGGATGGTGAGATCGTACTTGCTGACGAGATCTCATGCGACACCTGCAGGTTCTGGGACGTTGAAACCGGAGAGTCCATGGATAAGGATATATTCAGGTTCGACAAAGGTGACCTCTCTAAAGCATACGAGGAAGTCGCACGCCGTCTGGTTCCCGAGATATTCGAGGAGTAAATGGTGAGATATGATGTTATTGTGGTTGGAGCCGGCATAAGCGGGCTACTGGCCGCACTTACCTTATCCAAGCATGGCAAGAAAGTGCTGGTGCTTGAAAAGATGCATGGTGTGGGGGGAAACTGCAACAGCTACAGAGTAGATGGTTATCAGGTGGACACCGGCCCTCATGCAATCACCCATCTTGCAGAAGGTCCTCTCCGACGTCTTATGGACAACTATTTTGATTACCAGCCGGTCTTTGAGAACTACGGCCACTATTATGTTAGGACAGAAGACCGATTCCTGAAAGTTCCGTCAACCATCAAGGACTTCGTTACCTTTGATGTCTTTCCAAGACTCGATCGCCTTGCTATCACACAGTCCATCACAAAGGCTCTCACTCTTTCCTCCTTTGGTGTTGACCTTTCGAAGCAGTCGGTCTATGAATCGCTGCCTTCCAACCTTTCAAAAGAGACATATGAGTTTGCGGACGCTATCTCTTATTTCCTTTCGGGGCGTTCCATGCATGAGACCTCTACCCAGAGGGTGCTCGCAGGCAGTAGCTTTGTGAGGGACAGCGTGACCCAGGAACAGTTCGAGCAGTTCATCAAGGAGGAGAAGGTGCCTCGCCCGGAGTCGATTCTCCAGTCCGTGTTACCTTCGAACCTGCACACATCCCTTCACTCAAGGATCAATAATGTTTCCAGTCTTGGAAGACTTGCGACCAATAAGGTGCACATATCCCAGGGTTATCCTCGCAAGGGATTAAGATCATTGCTAAACGCCCTTCTTTATTCTCTTCCTTCATCCGTGGAGATAAAGACCGGATGCAATGTAGGGCGCATACTCACAAAGGACGGAAAAGCATACGGTGTTGAAGCAGATGAGATATATGAATCTGATCTCGTGGTCTATACTGGTTTCGCATCATCCCTGGACTCCCTCATGGATGACCTGCCCTCTTCATATACGGAAATTCTGGATTGCATCGTACACAGCAAAAGCCTCACCGTCTGGCTGGGTCTTGACAGGATGATGGATGAGTTCAAATATATGGGCTCTGAGATCTGGTTCAAGGACACGCCTTACTGGGCCATGCCTATAAGCAATTATGATGCATCTCTTGCCCCCAAAGGCAAACAGCTTGTTGGTTTTGCTTTTTTCCTTGATGAGAAAATGGATGAGAATAAAGGAATAAAGAATGCCTACGAGACCATCTATACTGCCATTCCCTCGATACAGGACCGTGTGGAAATGAACCACGAACAGATACTTGTACCCGAAAAGGCAGCTGTGACCCTTGATGGTAAATTTGCAGATGTCCGCTCTCCTGTCAAGAATCTGTACATTGCAGGAACGGATACGGACAGGCGCAGCATGGGTGTGACCCGGGCTGCTTACTCTGTCATTGAATTGTTAAAAGTATTGAACGAGGACGGTAATCTTCATTGATCACCGTCTGAGTATCATTGTCCTGAGCCTGTCCGCCGCATGCTCTGCCTTATCTGCAATATCGGCAATGGTGCGTACAAGTTCAGCAAGGTGCAGCACTCCTACTGCGCCAAGCTCGTTTTCATGCGCATAGATCTCTTTGAGAAGATCTTTCTCAATGAGGTCGACCCTGTGCTCCATTTCCTCGATGGTAGGAACAAGGACCAGTGCCTCGTCAACCTCACGTTTGCTGAAGGATGTCTCCAATATCTCGCTTAGGGAATCCACAAGCTCTTCATACTTTTCGACTGTCTCAAGTGTAAGAGCTGAGAGCTCACATATCTTTGTCTTGATCGGGTCCGGCATATCACAGGGCCTCAGCGTCAGCATGAACGCAGCTTCCTGTGCAACATCCGCAATAGAATCCTGTGGTTTGAGGAAATTGAGCAGGTCCTCTGCTTTTACAGGCAGCATGATCGAGGACGAAAGCTGGGTTCTGATGGTCTGCTTTATGATATCTGCCTCATGTTCGATACCATCTATCTGATGACTTAGCTCTTCTACCAGTGGAGTGTTCGTACAGTATTCATTTACTGCCTGGTCCAGTATCCTTACGGTTTCCAATCCCTTGGATGCATGCAGGTAAAGTGGCTTGAACGGTGATCTTGCGAACACGTCAAGTACAGAACGTATGTATTCCATTTTCTTCATAATCCAACCCCCAGTAATCCCACGAACATAAGTGCCGATGTAAGTGCTGCAACAGGCACTGTGATGATCCATGACATCACTATCTT
>JBNJIC010000064.1:0-11966 GCA_051749005.1 Halobacteriota archaeon
GTTGACATCAACAGCCATGTGGCCGGCAGACTGTGAGCCATCAACAAGGACCATTGCACCGTTATTCTGTGCTATTTTTGTTACCTTTTCAACATCCCTTATGGACCCGAATACATTGGAAACGTGGTTGACTGAGACAAGTTTTGTCCTGTCGGTAATGGCTGCATCCACATCGTTTGGCTCGATACATCCTTTACTATCCGATCCGACGATGGTGACCTCTACTCCTTTTTCTCTTAGTCTCATCCAGGGAAGCAGGTTGGAATGGTGCTCCACAAGGGATGTGATCACATGGTCTCCGTCTTCCCAGCTGAGCCCAAGGGCGACCATATTGATACTTTCAGTTGCATTCTTGGTAAGAACAGTATTCTCAGGAGTTGTGTTAAGGAACTCTGCAACCCTGTCCCTTGCATTCTCATAGTTATCAGTGGTCTGCCGGGCTAGTCTATGTGCTCCTCGACCATGGTTTGCTGCGTATTTGAAGAAGTAATCGTTCATTGCATCGACTGCAGGTCTAGGTGTCTGGGTTGTAGCGCCGTTGTCCAGATAGATCACTTCATCAAGGACGGGAAAATCTCTACGTACGGAATTGATATCATACATGTTTTTCCTTACGCAAGAGATGTAAAAATATGTTTTGCAGGCAACATGATCAAAAAATGATCTTCTGACGTCTCTGGTATCGAAGATCTCTACAACGCCTGTTTATATAGAAAACACTTAGTTTGGAGAAATCTATAATATACTGTAAATTAAAACTTCCAAGATAATTTAACATCTTTAATAGAGAATGAACCATAATGATATTATACATATTACGGTGGGTTGGAGATGATTTTTTTTTGGCCATGTCTTTACTCCACAATCCGTCTTCCTTATGGGCTACCATCCTGATATTGTTAATATATCAAGGTCCGGGAAGTTCATCCTTTGCTACTATTATTGTGCGGTTCATTGTTTCCATTTATGGGATGGAATACCATCATTATCGCTTTCCATGGATTTTCTTAACCGGCGTAGCCTATCGGGTTTTCCCAGTAATAGAAGTGTATCTCCAGAAAGCAGTTCTGTATCACCTGCAGGATTCTCTATTATTTTTTTATTTCTGCGAATGGCCAGTACTGTTGCATTATAGTTGTTCCTGAAGTCCACATCTTTCAGAGTGCTGCCATGATGGATACAATCTTGTTTGACTTTAAAAGATATTACATCCATTCCTGGAAGATCGTCTTTCAAACTAAAGCTATTCGATTTCCTTTCAAGGGAATAATGCCTTAAAACGGAATAACCGTTTGAACGTATCTGTTTTGTGAATTCGTAAATGTCATCTTCAGGTACCAGATATTTTTTAAGGAGGCGGCTGAATATCTCCACCGATGTTTCATATTCTTCAGGTATGACCTCATCGGCACCCAACTGACTGAGGTTTTCGATCTCGTTCATATATCGTGTTCTTGCGATAATATATATTTCGGGATTGAGTCTTTTTGCAACATCGATTACTTTCCTGGTGGCTATAATGTCCGATATGCCGATCACAAGTACTCTGGCAGACCTTATATTGACAGAATCAAGGATCAATTCATGTGTTGCGTCCCCATAGTATATTCTTTCTCCCTGCTTTCTTTCATGGCGCACAGTTTCCGGATTTGTTTCTAGAATAACATAGGGTATTCCTGCAGTTTTTGCTGCATTGGAGACTGTTTTTCCATTGAATCCATAACCTACTATTATAAGGTGATCTTCCAATTCTTCCTCTTCTTTTACAGGCGTCATGCTATTTGAGTATAGGCCGTTGATAAGTATGGGGTTCTTCACCTTTTTCTGGATCTTAAGCGAAAGATCATGTGACCCCGTCATTACAAAGGGGGTAGCAGCCATTGTGACTATGGAAACAGCGAGGAAAGTCTGGTAAAGCTCGTCATTGAGCAAACCAAATTCTCGTCCGAAACTTGAAAGGATAAATGAGAATTCACCTACCTGAGACAGTGTCAGTCCGGTTATTATTGTAGTTCTCAAAGGGTATCCCAATATGAATGTGACAATTCCGGAAGTAATGGATTTCAGCAATATAACAATGGCAGTTAGTATAAGCAGGATGCTTATGTTCTCCAGGAAAAAGCTGACGTTCATCAACATTCCGATTGAAACGAAAAAGAAGCTTATAAAGACATCCTTGAAAGGCAGCATATTACCGATTGCCTGATGGCTGTATTCTGATTCTGAGATGATCAGGCCTGCCAGGAATGCTCCAAGAGCCATCGATAGCCCTGCTTTTGAAGTAAGCCATGCTGTGCCCAGGACAGTAAATAGTATGGCCAAAAGGAAAAGTTCCCGATTCCTGGTCTTAACTATCCTGAACAGCATTTCAGGAACTATCCATCTTGCACTTACGATTACAAACAGAATTATTCCAAGTCCTTTCAGTAAAAAGGTGACAGTACTGTCTCCTGATGTGGACGGAATGCCTGCTAACATTGGAGTCAGGAGTATCATTGGAACTATTACAATATCCTGGAATATGAGTATTCCAAGAGATATCTTTCCATGTGGTGTCGGCATCTCTCCTTTTTCTTGTAACAGTTTGAGAACTATGGCGGTACTGCTAAGGGATACCAGGAATCCCAGGAACAAAGATGTGCCGGAATTATAACCCATGTAAAGAGAAATGTAGTAGACCAGTGCAGTAGTGACCATTACCTGAAGGCCTCCTCCTACAAGTACGAATCTTTTGATATCCCACAGTTCTTTAATGGACATCTCTACTCCGATTGTGAACAGCAGGAGAATTATTCCTATATCTGCAAGTATCTCTACCTGTTCTACTTCATTGATAACACCTAGCATATGTGGACCTGCTATTATCCCGGTCACAAGAAATCCAAGAATAGGGGATAACTTGATTCTATGAAACAACAACAGAATCAATATTGACAAACCAAAAATTATTTCGATGTCGGTGAACAGTGTAAGATCCATATTACTAGCCATATCTATCTTTACCAATCGGATTGATTTTAAAAAAAGTTATTGCATGTATAGAGAATTACGATCAAATTGGAGTTGTTAGTATAATTCTTTGATGAAAAATAGGATCTTGAATTATCTGGAATGTAATATGAAGCATGATATGGATATCAATGAAACTATTCATTTCAAAAAGTAGCTATTCAAAAGCAAAAATTAGTAGGCACTTAACCACCTTCGGAATGAGTGGTAGGGCCTTGTGGGCCTGTGAACAAAATTTCAAGGGATGAAGCAGGAAGTGCCCGAGTGTTCAACTCAGGTGTAGCTCACTTTCCGAGCATCCCGCCGAGCATGAAGTTATAAAGCTCCTGCTCCTCAGAGTCCAGTTTTTCAGTAGTTTGTCCACTTACAACTGAATGAAATTTCCCGTCTTCTTCACACCTTTTGTATTTATCACTTATTTTCGTGATATTTCTCATTATTGTTTCCTCCTGTCTCTTCAATTTGTTTCTTAAAAATCAAGCCTTGAATTAAGACTTAAACACATCTATTCGTGTTTATACTATATATAAGTTTCGTATGGTTATTTGCCGGGTTTGTCGTAAGAATTATAAGCTGCAAAGGACTTCCGATAAACATGTCCCGTATCCAAATCGATCGATCATTACAATATATGGATGGTACGCAAAGGGTTTTTGATGAAGAGACTACCCTTGGTAACACAAAACCACACCTTGAGGAGATCGGTGTTACAAGGATCGCCAGTATCACCGCCCTGGACCGTATCGGGATCCCGGTGTTCTCTGCCATAAGGCCAACGGCTGCTGAAGGTGCTATTTCTATATATTCCGGAAAAGGATCAACTGAAAGCCAGGCAAGGATCTCTGCAATGATGGAGAGCTTTGAGAGATGCCTTGCAGAGCGTGTTGGTGTGAATGCTGATATTGTTGAGGATGTGGTTGCAGATGAATTCATCGATTCTGTTAAGAATGTGTCGAAAGAGTACGAACTCGTAGATCCCAACAAACTTCTTCTGGCTGAACCATTGCCGCCTGAGGGCCTGGTCGAGTGGACTCAGGGATGGGATATTTTGTGCGGAAATGAGGTCTATGTTCCTTCTAACGCAGTATATCATCCTTATGATTCTCCCGGCAGGTCCGAAAAGCTTTTCAGAAGCAATACCAACGGGCTTGCATCAGGTAATGTTATGGAGGAAGCGATATTGCACGGATTGCTCGAGGTCATCGAGCGTGATGCACTTAGTATTGCCGAGTTTAACAGGAATCCGGGTAAGCAGATCATCCTCTCAGAAAATGACGGTGTGAACTATGAACTTTTGAAGAAGTTCGAATCCAACGGTGTACAGATCAAACTATGGCTGCTTCCCCATGATACCGGTATAACATCTGTTGTGGCCGCAACAGATGATATTGATCTTAAGGACCCTGCTCTGCTTGTGATGGGCGCAGGTTCTCACCTGAAACCGGAGATCGCAATAAGAAGAGCTATCACTGAAGTGGCACAGTCCAGAGTGGTACAGATACACGGCGCACGTGAGGACACTGACAGGGAAAGCTTTGTGAGGCAGATAGGCTATGAGCGCATGAAGAGGATGAACCGTTTCTGGTATGAGGATGGTGAGTCTGTCACTATGGGGGACATGACTGATATCTCAAGTTCAACTCCTGCAGAGAACATCGATATTGTTCTGGATGAGTTGCGCAAGGTCACTGATAGTGCTATTGTGGTGGACCTTTCCCGTAAGAGTGTTGGTGTCCCGGTGGTAAGGGTCATCATTCCGGGATTCGAACAATATACCCTTGATCGTGAGCGTGTAGGACAGCGCGTTAGAACAGGACGCAAGCAATCTTCAGTTTCTGAAAAGCCATGGAAGAGAAGATTCGGCAAACGAAAGTGATCCTATGAGAGCGGTTGTCTTCGCAGGTACCAGTATAAGTCATGAGGATGCAAAAAGGATCCTGGATGCCACATACCTGCCACCTGTGGCAAGGGGGGATGTGGACAGGGTCTCGGGACAGGGTTATGGTGTGATCGCCATCATTGACGGTGTTTTCTTTGAAAGGGCTGCAGTGGCACACAAGGAGATCATCCGTGCAATGAAAAAAGGCATTAAGGTCGTTGGTGGGTGCAGTATGGGTGCGTTGCGGGCTTCTGAGCTTGATGTCCATGGTATGGTTGGTGTGGGTACTGTCTATGAGTGGTACAGGGACGGTGTCATAGAATCCGATGACGAGGTCGCAGTCATAACCAATCCGGAAACCTTTGAACAGGTATCATTGCCTCTTGTTAATATAAGGGAGACATTCAGGGAAGCAGTTTCTAACGGTCTTATTGATAATGAGGTATCGAACGGTCTGATAACAATTGCAAAAGGTATCCATTATCCTCAGAGAAGCTATCCATCTATTATTAAAAAAGCAGTTGATCAGGGGTTTCTGGAAGATAAGGAACCCCTTCTGGGCTATTGCAGGAACAATGCATCTGATGTGAAACGGGAAGATGCGATCCTTGTCTTAAAAAAGATAAATCAGATCGTGGAATCATGTGATTAAAGTTCATTCCCCGTGGGCTTCGCGTTGTTCATGATGAATGTTGCAGCTGTCGTGCTCGATCCTGCCACAAACACCGAATGTAGGATGGCCCATTGAATCACATATCTTATTAATGGCTTTTTTTGATACATAGGCTTCAAATCTTGCAACCTCTGAACAAGATTCCTCTGCGGTGAGTCCATAATGCTTAAGCATCAGACTTAATATCCTGTGCCTTCTCAAAAGGAAGTGTGCATATTCCTCTCCTTTTTCAGTAAGGCTGAAACCTCTGTAGGGCACATGGTTTACATATCCCGATAAAGCAAGTTCATTGATGGCCTTGGTAATGGTGGAAGGATCAACATTCATGTGGCCAGAGATCTCATTGGTGCGTATATTGCCACCTTTTTCAAAAAGATATTTTATGTATTCTATTTTTCTGGGCGGCAGTTCCAGCCCTGTGATATCTTCCATAATGAAGATTCTGCACGTATTTATTTAAAATTTGCGTACCCCCCAAAGATAGTCCCGGGTCATAACCATACTTCATGTTTATCCAGAAAATGGTCAATGAGGGCCCTTGAGATGCTCTTCTTTTGAGGAAGCTTCGGGATATCATTTACATGGAACCATGATGCATCCTCTATTTCATCAGGATCAATATCGATCTCACCTTCCGCAAATTTTGCTGTAAATCCTATCATAAGCGATGAGGGGAATGGCCACGGTTGGCTTGCAAAATAGGTAAGGTCTTTGACGCAAACGCCTACTTCCTCCCTTATCTCCCTGTGGGCTGCATGCTCGATGGTCTCTCCGGCTTCCACAAAGCCGGCCACAAGCCCGTAAATGCCTTCTGGAAAGTGCTTTGATCTTGCCATCAGGAGTTGCTCACCCCTTTCTATAAGCACAATAACAGCAGGACTGATCCGCGGGTATGCGATATGCTCACAATCATGGCATTGCATGCCCGTTTCTTTCGGGACATACCTTGTAGTTCCCCCGCAAAGGCCACAGTAACGGTGAGTTCGGTAAAAATCAGCCATCTGCACTGCCCTTGAGGCAATTCCCAGCATTTCTTCATCGATCATGCCATACAGTTCATGGAGTCCAAAGTACTGCATATCTGTTTTACAGATATTTTCTTCCATTTCAAAGCAGTAGCATGGTTTGTTATCGATAGTTCCGATGTATATGACCTCAGTTCCATTAAAGTCCTCTTTTTCAGGCTTGTATACAAAATAGTTTTCCGGAAGACTTGCATTATCTATCAGGATCTTTCTCCTGTGAACTGGAAAATAAAGTGCTTTTCCTTCCGGGTTGGACTCATTCCCGTGGAACTCAAGTTCCTCGCTTGCAAAAGCAGGTCTGTACTGAGTATTCATAACATCCCTTCTTTGAGGGATTGTCCTTAAAGGATTTAACGCCTGGAGGTTATGGTCTACAGACAAAAATTAAAATATGGGAGAACCTGCGTAAAGGTTCCACAGGAACAGGGCGGCAATTCCTGTAGCAGCTATCAGTATTAGTGTTTTCCTTGAGCGGTAATAGAGGTCCTTTGATCCGGATATCCTTATCAGTATCATCTTATTGATTGTACTGATGATCCCTGCAGCTACAGCTGTCTGTGCGGCTACTGTATATGATACATTCCCTGAGAAAGCCAGTGATGCTACCGAGGCGGTAACGGCTGAACTGCTTACAAGTCCTCCAAAGGCGGATGCATAGACTCCGGCATCACCAAGGAACTCATTTGAAATGCTTGTGATCACTAGGAGAATTGCAAAGATCGCCCCGAACCTGAAAGCAGGTCTTAATGCAAATGGGGAACCGATCTCCAGTGGTTCGGTCATTATATCGTTCTTTTTCCTTCGGATAAGGACTATACCTATCGTAAGTATGAGCATTGCAATCTGGGGAGGCAGCATCATAAGCATTGTGGACGCAGTTGGATCCACGATCAGTGCGATAAGAGTGTTGCTGATTATCATAGAGATATTTGACATCAATACTCCTATGTACAATGCATCCATCAGACTGGACCTGTTCTTTGCCATTGTTGCAAGTGCAGCAGTAGTTGCCTCGCTGCTTACAAAACCACCGAAAAGTCCTGAATATGTAATTCCCCCTTCTGTGCCGAACTTTTTGAGGGAAATGTAGCTGACAAAACCTATGAACATGACAAGTACCACAATAAGAATGGCCGATTTCAGGTCAAGGACTCCCAGTACAGGTTCATCCGGCATCAGTGGGTAAAGGATGAAAGCAACTGCCAGGAACTGGACTGCGTTAAGGATCTCGTCATCTGAGAGGTGCTGTGCAAAAGAGTGAAGTTGTTTTTTCTCAATCAGCAGGAATGTTATGAGAACTCCTATGATTATGGCAAAGAGGAAATGTCCTGTAGCAACCAGCACGCCAAGCAGGTAGGTTGAGAACAGGGCAATAGAAGTTGTCATCCCGAGCTTTCCACTGGTCAGGTATATCCTGTACAGGAGCGCTAAACAGGATGCAGCTATCAGTGCCGTAGCGATATGAAGTATGATGTTGTCCACAACCTGTGCAACATAGGTCGCAAGCATACCGCTAAGACATACTATCGCAAAAGTCCGTACTCCTGCGAAGACTTCCTGGTCTTTGCGACGATGTTCCCTTTCTATGCCTATAAGTATCCCTATCATCAGTGATAATATCGCTTTTGTAAGGAAGTCATATAGTACAGGGTCCAGTCCGATATCAAATGTCAGCAGAATGTAGCCCCTCCGTAACAGTAATGAGATCTCTTGCTCGATGAGTTTATATTAATAATATATATCTCATGAACCCTTATAGTATTTTTGAGGTCTTTATGATGTTGTCATCATTATAGTATCTGGTATGATAGTTTGCTATATTGATGGCTCTAAAAAGGTGGGAGGTCCTATATTTGATTATCAGGCAGATATTTACAGACGGAATAGCTCATAGCTCATACCTTCTTGGCGGGAACAGCACATGTGCGGTGGTAGACCCTGATCGTGACATCGATGTCTATATGGATGTTGCATCTGAGATGGGTTGGAAGATAACCCATGTCCTTGAAACACATCTTCATGCTGATTTTATTTCCGGCCACCTGGAACTTATGAAAAGGACAGGTGCTACGATTATCGTGCCGGTATCCGCGAATTGCGGTTTCGATGCCATGGAGGTTTCGCAAGGAGATTCATTTGAGATAGAGGACATGAGCATAAAGGTCCTGGAAACCCCGGGACACACGCCGGAGCACGTCTCCTATGTTGTCACGGACAGGTCAAGGGGGGATGAACCTGTCTCCGTTTTCTGTGGTGACACTCTTTTTGTAGGTGATGTTGGCAGGCCTGACCTGTTTCCCGGAAATGCGGAAGAGCTGGCTTCAAAGCTCTATGACAGCCTGCACGAAAAACTGCTTAAATTGCCTGATCATTGTGAGGTATATCCTGCACATGGCGCAGGTTCTCTCTGTGGCAGGTCCATGGCTGCAAAACGCAGCAGTACCATTGGTTATGAGAGGCTCTACAATTATGCTCTGAACATTGGTGACCGGGAGGATTTCATTCATTCGCTTACCGAGGACATGCCCGATGCCCCTGATCATTTCAGCCGTTGCAGTGAGGTAAACAGGAGGGGTCCTGAAATTCTCGATGATCTTCCTCCTCTGAAAGCTGTTCCTCCGGCCGCCTTCAGCAAACTGGCAGAAGACCCGGAAACCATTGTACTTGATGTCCGCTGCTATGAGGCTTTCGGTGGCCGTCATATTCCCGGTGCCTACAGTATTGACCTTAAGAGCAACTTCGCTACGTTCTCAGGCTGGCTTCTTCCTCCGGAAATGAATATCCTGATAGTGGCCGACTCCTCTGAAACCGCATCTGAAGCACTTGTATGGCTGCACAGGGTCGATCTCGACAGGGTAATTGGATTCCTTGAAGGCGGTATGCATGCATGGTCCATGGCAGGCCTTCCCACAGAGCATCTCTGTCAGGTTTCAACCCCTCAGCTCGATAACATGGTGAGGGACGACGAGGAGTTCGTCCTTGTGGATGTAAGAGCACCTTCAGAGTTCAGATCCGGCCATATCGACAAGGCAATTAACATTCCGGTGGATGAGATAAGAACCTCCTGGAAGGAACTTGATCCGGAGGCAAAGACCCTGGTGATATGTGGAAGCGGACATCGCTCCAGCATGGCAGCAAGTATTCTGCAACAGAACAACTTTAGCGATGTACACAATGTTTCAGGCGGAATGACCGGTTATAATGCTGCAGGTTTTGGCCCTGATTGTCCTCTGTGTGCACTGCCTTGGGCATCTTTCGGGAAAAGGAAGGAAGATGATTGAAAATCATTCCCTGATACCCGGGACAATTATTTCAGGATCGTAAAATTAAAAGAGAAAGTGAAGCATCAAATTCGCTTTCTCAGTACAAGATAAGCACATCCGAATATTGTTATCAGTATGGTTTTTGAAACCATTGGAAGGGATGTATTTTCGGATGATGATTCTGAATTTGTATCTATATTTGATTCCAATGAGCTAATGCTACTACTGCTGATGGGTTTGGTATTTGTTTCGGTCAATTTCGAACTAATTTCCGGACTTTCTGCCGATTCTTTGGAGCCTGAAATAGCAAAAGGTGAAAAACCGGGTGTTTTTGCCTCAAAGTAAATGTATTCCTGATCCTCATCGAGGATTGTTGTTGTAAGACCTGTCCATTCTTCATCATGGTTCCTGTAAAGTTTGATCGTATGTCTATCAATTTCGTTTTCATCCATCCACGACTTGCTGACTCTGAACCCAATTATCGGCTCTGCAATATTGTACCCTGCTACAAAATCTTCATTTTCAATCCGGAGATCAATGTTTTCGGAATTCACCGGCCAACTCTTGAGGGAACTTGATGCAAAACCTGCTTTTCCAACCCAGATGTTCATCTGCTGATAGACTATTTCAGGTGGATTTTCGGAAACGAATGTCGATTTTTCTTTAAGGACTTCTATTGTTGTTGATATCTTTCCTGAGTTCTTCAATGAATAGAATTCAACGTAATCGATTTTATTATATTCTTCTTTGAAATGGTAGCTTATTTTCGCACCTTTATTGACAAATATGGTCTTTACTTCCTTCAACACAATGTTGTCGAAGGATTCTCCGGTGTTACCGGAACCTCCTCCACCTACTGAAGACGAACTGCTTTTTCGCGAGCATGGGAGGTCAATTGTAAAATCAGTATTTGATGATCCCCAATTGCCTGCTTTATCTTTGGCGAAGACAGTGATGTTGTGTCTGCCTTCTGGTGAGCTGAGTGTAATGTTTGGAATAAATGAATGATTTCCTGTGTTGTCTATGTTGTAGATCCATGTGTTAACATTTTCATCAGCAGATACGTTCAGATTAATCTCATCTGTAGTATATGCTATATTTAAGGGATTTTCGATAGTTACAGTTGGTGCTGTTGCATCTACACTGAAGTTAACAGTTTCCGATCCTATGTTGCCTACAGTGTCGTTGGCAAATACTGTTATTTGATGGTCTCCATCGGGTAGATCCAGCGTAATGTTCGGAACAAATGAATGTTTTCCTGAATTGTCTACATTGTAGGTCCATGTGTTAACATTTTCATCAGCAGATACGTTCAGGTTTACAATATTTGAGCCATATGTTGTGTTCAGTGGCTGTTCGATAATTACAGTTGGTGCTGTTGTATCTATACTGAAATTAACAATTTCTGACGCCATATTACCCATTGTATCTTTAGCAAGTACTGTGATGTTATGGTTGCCATCCGGGATGGTCAGCGTGGTGTTAGGATTGAAGGGATGAGTTCCTGTTGAATTTATATCATAGGTCCATATTGCCACATCTAGGTTTGCAGATACGTTTAGGCTGATCAAATTTGTGCTGTAATTGTAACCTTCCTGTGGTTCATCAACAGTTATACTGAATACCGGTCTTTCAAGTACAGTAATATTTGTGGAGTTTGTTACACTGCCATTGTTCACTGATACAGTTGTGTTTCCTGCAGCATGTGCAGTAAATATTCCTGAAGAATCAATCGTGCCTACAGATTCATTGAGGGAACTCCAGACAACATCAGCATCGATTGAATAATTACCCTGATCGAATGTTTCATAATTGAATTGCAAGTTCTCTCCTGCATACGTTGTTTCATTTACAGGGTCAACTAATATCGATGCAACCTGTGGATCATCAGTAAATGCTTTGATGCAGATGCTTGTATTTTCATAAATGTTTGTAATGTCAGCCCATGAGTTCCCATTTGAACTTATGTATCCCTCACCGGCATTTGCCGTTGCTTTGCTACTGTACTGTTCATATGGATATTCTATTGCAATAAGATTGGTGTAATCTGGATCTGTGAAATTTATCACAACGGAAAAATTCTGACCTTCTTCAAGTTTTACTGGATTGTTTATATC
>JBNJIC010000065.1:0-11816 GCA_051749005.1 Halobacteriota archaeon
CTTGGCAAGTACAGTGAAGTCGTATTCACAGGCTTCGGGGAGGCGACACTCCGTTTTGACGTTCTTCTGGAGATCACTCGCTGGCTCAGGGAAAGGGGTGTCAGGACAAGGCTTGATACGAACGGCCATGCACAGCTACTTTATCCTGAAAGGGATGTTGTGGCAGAGCTTAAAGAAGCAGGTCTTGATGAATTGTCTGTAAGCCTCAATGCGGAATCCGAAAAGAAGTACAATGAGATATGCAGGCCTGCTTTTGAAGGTTCATATGATGCAATGCTGGACTTTACAAGGAAAGCTATTGAAGCAGGAATCCAGACAAGAATGACAGTTGTAGGATTCAATAACATTGATATTAAAAAATGTGAAGAGATTGCACTTGGGATAGGTGCTGATTTCCACGTAAGGTGAAAGAATAGATGAATGGGAAATCATTCATCGTTTTTTTCTTTATCAATCAATTAATCAATCAATTGATATTTCTGAATTTAACCTCTGGCGAACCTTAGTATTCACTTTCTTCGGTTTTTTGATCCCCTTGATTTTCGGATTTAATTTCGATTAATTTTTAAAAGTTTAAATATATTTAAAGAGGTCGTCTCTTTTAGCATCATGAAGACGCTTTCTAAGTAGTCCTTTTAGTGATTTGATATCACCCTTTTTTGCACTTGTGGGTGCGACGATGTAATTCCACTGGTTCCAGGGAGGTGTCAGTCCGAGTTTTTCAACAATAGCATCAAGCCTTTCTTCATGCTCTGAATCGTTGATCTTGTCCATCTTATTTATGGCAATTATGGTGTCAAATCCAAGTTCATTGAAGAAATCGAACATTTCAATATCTATGGGTATTTCATTACGGTTTTCCCATCGTTCGACTACATCTATAAATGAAACAGCATCAGTTACCAGAATAGCTATCTTTATCCTGTCTGAGTTGTTCTCTATATAGCGGACGATCTGGTCTTTGACAATATCCTGTTTGCGGTCCTTTACACCGCTCATGAAACCGAATCCCGGTAGGTCGGTTATAAGCATATCTGAACGAAGGGTATGGGCAGGTTTTAATGTAACTCCGGGTCTTTTTCCAATCTTTACTTTCTTACCTGTAAGTTCTCTTATAATGGATGATTTCCCAACGTTTGATCTTCCAGAAAGTATTATTTCGAACCTGGCTTTTTCAAAGCTCTGATCTTTTTTCATATCTCATTCCCGTAGTCCTAACCATTGAAATGGCTAAATAGATTTCGTTCAAAATGTTGATAAAAAGGTTATTTGTATTCAAGTGCATCATTGATGATTCTCATTGTATTATCTATTATATCTCTGACAGACCTTACAGGCCCGAATCTGGGATACTCGATATCTTCTTCAGGAATATCCTTTTCTTCTGTTTCCCTGACTCCTTCAGGCATATTATCATTTGGTTCCGTAGGTTCTTCTTCAGACTCTTCTAATATGTAGAATCTTTTTGTCATGAATGTGTCAGAATATCCTTTAGAGTCTGAGAAATACACTTCTGCTGAAGGTATTATTGTATTTTCCATGAGAGCTTCGGCTCTGACAGAATATTCAAGCTTCTTGGCTCTTTCAGGAAAAATTACCATTTCTGCTGTTGTTTTTCCTTTTTCCAGAACAGAGCCTGGTAAAAGTTCATCCTTTATTTCCACATAGGCAGCCCGGTTACCTTTATTATCCACCTTTATGATGATGTCAAGTACCTGAGGGTCATTTTCATTAACTGTGACTGTCTTTTCAGCAGTGATGTATGGTCCGTATATGACCAGCTCTGTTGAGTTTGTATAATGTAGATACTTCACTCCTCTGTACTCAAGCCCTATTTCAGTGGGTGGGATTGTGTAATTTCCTGGTCTTAGGGCTTTGACTGAGTATTGTACTACATTCTTTGAATCTGGGGCGATATCTATGGTGCTATCTACATCTCTATCTGGGTCTGCCAGAATGTTTTCAGGTAATGTTTCGTTTATTGTGACATTCTGAAATTCAAGGTTCCGCAGATTCTCGATCTGCACAGCGATGAAGACCCTTTCATCGATATATGTGTCCTTGTATGGGGTTTTTTTCACTGTGATCGTATTGTTGATCCAGCTGCCTGTCTCTACTTCTGGAATGTAAAGTGTTGAGACCCCTATCTTAGTATATGGTGCAGGAACATCATTTCCTGTTACAACTTCAAAAGCAGTTATGTTAAGCCTTTCCCCGAAGATGCCACTGTCAGGTATTCGGGTGTTATTGACCGAAAGAAGTGCACTCCATTCCTCTGATTCATCAGAGTTAATGGTAAGCATTACATAGTCAGTCTCGATATCAAAAGGCCTTGACTTTGAGAAATCATTTGCCTTGATCAGGAAGCCATCTACATCTACACTATCTCCCCAGTAAAGGGTATAGTTGACCGATTCGTTCCATTCAGGACCCTCATCGGATGATGCGATTGCGATTGCTGTATTTGCGCATATTGTTATGGCAAATAATATGATCAGGCAAACGTGTATTCTCATTCGCATGATCTTATTGCTTTCTCCTTCTTATTGCTGTGTATACACCAACAAGTGCAGCAATTGCTAAGATGGACTCAAAGCCCGGTTCAACGACCTCTTCATTTGATTCAGTTACTGGAGTTCCGGAATGGGAAGTTGCGTCATCGGAAGGGTTATTTGTACTTGATGAAGTTCCGCTTTGCTCAGGTTCCGGAATCTTGACCGTTATTTCCGGCATATTTGAGATCTTCTCACCTTTGTAGCTTTCCATATCAATGAAGGTTGCAGTTGCTGCTGGGAGTTTGAATGTTCCTTCATCGTTCATTTTCAATATGTA
The DNA here is from genome assembly GCA_051749005.1 of Halobacteriota archaeon. Classification (GTDB taxonomy): domain Archaea; phylum Halobacteriota; class Methanosarcinia; order Methanosarcinales; family Methanosarcinaceae; genus Methanococcoides. The sequence goes on from JBNJIC010000065.1 coordinate 2,833, forward strand.
TGAATAGCTTCCTGATTCTCCTTTGCCAAGTACCTTGTCAAAAGATGTATCACCGCTTACAAAGGCTGTACCTTCGGGGAAGTCAGAAGATACTCTTGTGCTTGCATCCCTGTTACCTTCGTTCTTTGCGGTAACCGTGACCTTAACTTCTGTTCCGGGTTGTACGTTTGTCTTGTCAACTTTCTGGCTCAGGGCAATGTATGGGCCGTTGATCTCTATTTGTGGATCTTCAGATTCGTAAGTGTAAGTTTTGCCGTTAGAAGCTGAATATGTTGCAACTGCTTCGGGTGATGTGTATTTTCCTGGTTTGATAGGCTTCAAGGCGTAGGAAAATACTTCAATTGTTTCTCCTGGCTTAAATGATACTGTTTTTTCAAGTGTTACACTATCTTTAAGCTCCATACTGGAAAGAACCGTATCTTTTAGTGTAACTGAGTTCATGCTGTAGATGCCATGATTGCGGGCAGCTACCGAGACATATGCGGTCTCGTCCATATAGATATTCTTTGTAATTGTTTTTGTAACGATCAGTTCAGCTTTTGGCATTACAGTTATTTTCTTTTTCTCACTATCTTCATGGATATCGCCGTTGATGTCCTTAGCTCTTACATTCACTTCAATATCAAGATCAGTCTCTTCCCAGAGGTGAGGTACTTCAAGTTCTACCTCTATGACCTCAGCGGTCTCATCTTTAGCTAATGTTTTTATGCGGGTTTTAATATCTCCTTCGGCCAACTCCATTACTGCAGGATCAACGATGACCTCAACATCTTCTGCTTCTGCATATCCTTTATTTTTTACAGTGATGATAGTGACAACTTCTTTTGGGTTGCTTGGAGATCTGGGGTCATATTCATTTTGTTCCGTCTCGATCTTAATATCAAATTCAGGAACGCCTCTTCTGTATACTTCGACCTTCACAGTAGGATCTTCCATGTTTCCGGTCCACTGATCTACATTGGTCTTTATTTCTTTGATAAAGAGTTTTACATCCTGTCCATTCTCTTCATCCCTGTATTCCCAGCTGTCAGCAAGACCAAGGGACGCAATATCTTTGATTTGCCCATTTTTTGATAATGACAGGGAAACATATCCATCCTTTGAAAAATCCTCTGCTTTGATCACATATGTGTCATAAGAGTCATCTTTTGCTTCCCCGTTCTCGAAACTATCTCCCCAGTGGAGAGTTTTTGTTTCTGTCGATTTCCATTCGACATCATCAAGTGTGTATGCAGATGCTGTAAATGAGAATACACAAAGTACCATCAGTATTATGATCAAAGCTTTCCTGAACATGAGACCCCTTCTTTTAACGATTAGCTATTGTGATTGTTGTTTGTAATTTAAATTTATCAATTTACAATATATAATATCATATTTTATTTAACTCTTATACCTATAGAGCAGAGACGAACAATATAGTTAAAAGTTTATCTCTTATCTCCAGATATTTACCTTATTTATATAATCTATTATTTTGGATTTCACAATAGTGAATACCTATATATGTTACGATGGTATATTCTATGGATGCCATGTGAGAACATGTGGTCTACAATATTCTGTTAGTGGTATTAATGAATCTGGAAACCCCCTGTCAGTCAGTTGTGTGGGATATCCTTCCTGCTATCCGTGCAGCTCTTGCAATGGAACTTGTAAAGAACGGGATCTCGCAGAAGGAGGTTGCAAACATGTTTGGTATGGCTCCATCTGCCGTATCTCAGTACCTGACAAAAAAAAGAGGTTATCGTATAGAGTTCGATGACGATGTGAAAGAGTCGATATCACATCTCGCTCTTGAGATACGGGAGAATAAGGTGGACAATGTTGCTCCAAAGATCTGTGAGATCTGCAGACATCTTAGGGGTGGTGAGGGGGCCTGCCCTGCAGATGAATGATCGATTACATTATTGTTGTGGAATCGATAGAGAATTGATTATTTTAAGGTCTGGCTCTCACATTTGGCGGTATTTTGAAGTCCGTTGTAAAAGCCGCAAAGATCGCGGAAGAGATCGTAAGTTCCGGATAAATTTTAAATGGGCAGCAATTGCTCTCCCATATTCCTCTTTCAATAAGGAAATGTGTCTTATATTTATAACTTCACAGTAAATGGTTAACGCTTTATACAGTTGCCAATATAATCTCTGTATATTGAAATGATCTCTGTCGGGACTGGCCTTTGTGGCCTTTTGTTACTTTTGGCAGAGCAGGAATGAAATCAGAACATTTATTTGATCAAAGGGGTGTTTGCCACATGTTCGATAAAATCACATATCTTGACAATGCAGCATGTACTCGATTGGACGAGCGGGTACTTGAAGCAATGAAACCATATTATTTTGACACTTATGCAGTCGCTACTTCCGAATTTGGTTATTCGATGGGAATTGATGCCAAGGAAGGTCTTGAAAGGTCCAGGAAAGTGATCGCCTCAGCACTTGGCGCAAATGCCAATGAGTTAGTGTTCACTTCAGGAAATACTGAATCGAGCAACATGGCAATAAAAGGGGTACTTTCTGCATTGAAGGATAAGAAGGATGATCACATCATTGTGTCACGTCTTGAGGACTTTGATGTGTTGAACACGGCAAAGATGCTTGAAAAGCAGGGATATAAGGTCGATTTAATAGAAGTTGACAGTGAGGGTATACTCGACCTTGAAAAGCTCAAAGGTGCTATTACTTCGCATACGGCTCTGGTCTCTATCCAGCATGCAAACCAGGAGATCGGAACTGTACAGGACATTAAGGCCATTGCAGATATATGTAAGGAAAAAGAGGTACTTTTCCACACAGATGCCACCCACAGTTTCATGAGGCTTCCTCTTGATGTTAATGAGGTATCTGTTGATCTTGTGACAGTTTCAGCACATACGATCCATGGTCCGCGCGGCGTTGGTGCGTTGTATATAAGGGAGGGCACCCCTATCGACAAGTGGATGGATGGCGGTTTCCAGGAGTTCGACCTGCGGGCGGGTATAGAGAACATCCCGGGCGCCGTGGGCTTTGCAACTGCTGTTGAACTGGTGACACCTGAGGAGAACGAGCAGCTCAAAGCTATGAGGGATCACATCATTGAGAGGGCACAGGCCGAGATATCACATGTTACTCTTAACGGCAGTGCTACCAGCAGGTTGCCACAGAATGCCAACCTGACCTTCCATTATGTCGAGGGTGAATCTATTACATTACATCTTGATATGATGGGTTTTGCCGTAAGCACAGGGTCCGCATGTTTCAGTCGTTCTCTTGAGGCAAGCCATGTGATACTTGGTATCGGTGGCGACCACGAGCGTGCCCATGGTTCATTGCGTTTCAGTTTCGGAAGGTTCAACTCCATGGAAGATGCAGACAATATTATTGATGCATTGAAGGAAGTTATTGCAAATCTAAGGGCAATCAGCCCTCTGTCAGCAGACGATTGAATCAATAAACAGGAATAAAGAGAGGTATTACTATGCAATTCCCATACAGTAAAGAGGTACTTGAGCATTTCAGAAACCCGCATAATGTGGGCAAGATGGAAGATGCTGATGGAAAGGGTCTCGAAGGCAGTGCAGCCTGTGGAGATATGGTTGCTGTCTATCTGAAAGTGAACCCGGATACCCTTGTTATTGAGGATATCTCCTTCGAATCATACGGTTGTGCATCCAACATCGCTACAGCTTCCATTATTACCGATCTTGCAAAAGGCAAGACCCTCGATGAGGCCAAGAAGATCACATGGAAGGAAGCTGCAGATGCACTTGGCGGACTTCCTGCTGTGAAGGCACATTGTTCTGTGCTGGCAGTAGAAGGTCTAAGGTCCTCAATCCGCGATTACGAGGAAAAGCACGGAATGGTCGTGGAGAACGAACCTACTGATGAAGAGGTTTTAAAGAGGCGCCTGAAACATGTAATGAATCCTATAAAGGGTCTTGATATTATAAGGACCGAACTTGTGATGAAGGTCGAGGTAAATGAAGGCAATGTACGGGTAGTGCTTGATCTTCCATCCCATCATCAGTTCGCAGCTGCAATAAAAGAGGACATCATCGAGAAGCTGGAAGCCCTCTGGGATGTTGAAAGTGTCACGGTTGATTTCATCTCCTGATACTTTACTTTTCATCCTTTATTTTTAGTTTCTTTCTTATAATTAAAAAGGGTTTTTTGATCAACATGGAAATACGATCTGTTACTCCCTGTAAGAGCGGTCCGGATGTTCAGCATGTGATCGCACAGCTTGACAATGAGGTAGATATAACGAGGGCATGCGAAGCTTTCAAAGGAGCTGGTCAGAACGACATTAAATTCCTAAGATGTTCAGAGGAGCTTGGTGCTATCCGTTTCACTTCCGGTTCTATGATGGTCCTGGTCTACAAAAGTGGTAAGGTCACTATAAGGCATGTTCCAAGTGAGGATGCTGCGAAGTTGTTACTGGACAGGATCGCTGATCTTGTGGAATGAGATGTTGTCGGATCGCTATCCTAAAATGGATATTTTCCTTTAAAGTTCCTTTTTCTCTTTTAATTTTCTTTGTATCTCAACTTTTTATCTGATGCTTCACTATTTAACCACCCCTGCCACGCTTTTCCCGGCAACGATAAACTATATATAATTTTCACCATTATGTTCCTTAACATTAAAGACGGTGCTATATAACTGTCTCTTCAGGATCCGTCCGATCCTATTTACTACTTTCATATTCAAGAGGTCTTCAAATGGATGACGAAATGGATAATATTCTAAAACAGATCAAAGAACAAGATCCAGAGCTATTTTTACAGGTGGAGAAGATCATTCCTTTCCACGGCTATTTGAGCACAGGAGCACTTATTGGCCTTCAGATGCTGAATATGTCAAAAAGACTTCTTGATGTTAAGGAGGGTGAACGTATCTACGTTACAGCAGAGACATACAACTGTGTTCCGGACCCATTCCAGATCATTGAAGGTGCTACCACCGGTAACAAGGGGATGAAGGTAAAGGATTATGGTAAGATGGCTGTCACTGTCAATAAGCGTGGTGCACCCGGTGAGAAAAAAATGCCTGCTGTCAGGATATACCTAGACCCTGAAAAGACAAATGCATACCCCAAGCTACATGCATGGTATATGAACACTGAGAAAGTGCCGCACGAGATAGTTGTTCCTATCGTCCTTGAGGCGAGAGAGAATATTTATTCTTATACTTTTACTGAGATCGAAGTTCCGATCAAAAAAAGCAAGCAAGTAAAGCTTTGTGACAAATGTGGAGAGAGTTTTGTCTGGTATGAGGGCGAATCGCTTTGTGAAGCATGCAGACATGAGCAATAATTACGGAGTAGATTAGATGAACGAAATAGTGGTTTCGACAAAAGATAACAAGCAAGTTGTATACATGCCACACAAGTGCATTGGTTGTGGAACCTGTACAATGGTCTGTCCTAAGGACACCCTGATCATAGGTTCTGTGGGACCAGTCGCCAGAGGGCTCATCAACAAGGAGTTCCTGGACATCAGAGACAACTGCATCACATGTGGAATGTGTACCAAGATATGCCCGACAGGTGCTCTTGAGATGAGAGAGGATGGAAAGCCTGTATGTAATGAGAACTACCTCTGCAGCACCATCGCACCAACAACTGTGAACGATGACTGTGTGCATTGTGGCCTTTGCGAACAGATCTGTCCGCAGGCAGCTATTGAAGTCCAGCAGTGGCTTTCAAATGACAACAGTGCATGTATCGAGGGGGATACCATCATCGACAATGAGAACTGTGTACACTGTGGCTGGTGTGCTGAAGTATGTCCAAAGGATGCTATCACTGTACAGAAGCCTTTTGCAGGCACATGGGTACGCGACGAAGATGTCTGCCAGGCATGCCGTACATGTGTTGATGTGTGTCCATGTAATGCACTGTTCAATCCTGAGTGGGAAGCAGGTGAGAGGGTTGACAAGGTAATGCAGCGTCCAGATGTATGCATCTACTGTGGTGCATGTGCAGTTGCATGCCCCGTAGACGCTATTGATGTGCAGAAGACCGAAATACTTACAGATATGGAAAAGAAGAAAGTCTTCGAGAAAAAGCTTCTCAACAAGCCATCAGCAACACCTGTTCTTACATCTATACTTAAGACCGATGAAGATGCATGTCTTGGTTGTGGTAACTGTGTTATAATGTGTCCTGTCAATGCAGATTCCTCAAAGTTCCTGGCAGCTGGGGCACTTAACGATCTTGATGACAAGCCTCTGCTTGAGGTAAGGAACGGCAGTATCAAGGTACTCGACCAGGAAGCATGTGGATCATGTGGTGCATGTGCACTGATCTGTCCGACATCCGCAATTTGGCTTGAGAAGAGAGAGGTGGAATAATGGCTGGAACGATTGTAATTAAGAATGGATCTGTTTATGACCCGCTCAACGAAGTGAATGGTGAAAAGCAGGACATTTTCATCAAGAACGGTAAGGTAGTATCTGAACTTTCAGATGCTGACATGAAAGATGCTAAGATCATTGACGCAACAGGCAAGACTGTAATGCCTGGAGGTGTTGACTCTCACTCACACATCGCCGGTGCAAAGGTCAATGCAGGTAGGATGATGCGCCCTGAGGATGGTTACAAGGCAAACATGGTAAAGACAGACATTGCACACTCCGGATCAGGAGAGACCGTGCCGTCCGTCTACATGGAAGGTTATGAATACTCACAGATGGGATACACAACCGTCTTCGAGGCAGCAGTTCCTCCGATGGAAGCACGCCACACACACGAAGAGATGCGCTCCATCCCAATGCTCGATATGGGTGGATACCTTGTTCTCGGTAACAACTGGTTCATGATGCGCTACCTCAAGGAAGGCGACATCGAAAAGGCAGCAGCGTATGTATCATGGATGATGAAGACCCACAAGACCTACGGTATCAAATGTGTCAACCCGGCAGGTGTTGAGAACTGGGGATGGGGTGAGAACGTATCTTCCCTTGATGAAGCGAACATCCACTTTGAGGTAACTCCAAGAGAGATGATCGATGGACTGACCGAGGTCAATGAAATGCTCGGTATGCCAATGTCAATGCACCTTCACGCAAACAACCTTGGTCACCCGGGATGCTATGAGACAACCCTCGAGTCCCTTAAGTTGTCCAGCAACGTGAAAGCAAAACAGGACATGGGTGTCGAGTGGGCAGAGACAAAGATCGATGCAAGCAGGGATCAGTCAGTCTATCTTACACACATGCAGTTCAATGCATTTGCAGGTACATCCTGGCGCGACTTCGAGTCCGGTGTCAAGCCTCTTGCAGATTACATCAACAGCACTGACCATGTTGTAATTGATAGTGGTTGTGTTCCATTTGGTGAAGCAACGTGTATGACCGGTGATGGTCCTTCCATCCACGACATTGCAGTGCTTACCGGTAACAAATGGTCAAATACTGATGTTGAGCTCGAATGTGGTTCAGGTATCTGTCCTTTCACATACCTTAAGAGCAATCCTGTTCACAGTACCCAGTGGGCAATGGGTCTTGAATGCCTGCTCCTGATCGACGATCCATGGAAAACTATCATGACAACCGACAGTCCAAATGGTGGACCGTTCACAAAATATCCACTTGTGATGACCTGGCTGATGTCCGAGAAGTTCAGGGATCAGACCTTCAGTGAATGCCACAAGTGGGCTAACGACAGAAGCACACTCGGTGGAGTTGACAGGGAAATGTCCCTTTATGACATCGCGATCCTTACCCGTGCTAACACAGCAAAGACCATTGGTATGGCACACAGGAAAGGTAGCTTCGGTATCGGTGCAGATGGTGATGTAACCATCTACGACATTGATCCGGGCAAGATCGACACAAGGGAATACTCCGATCTGATCAATAAGTTCAGCACTGCTGAATACACCATCAAGGACGGAGATGTAGTCTGCCACAATGGTGAGATCACAAAGATCGCAGATAGGAAAACCTACTACACTGATGTGAGTGTTGCTGACGCTAATGAGAAAGAAATGCTCAAGGATGTAGAAGAATGGTTCAGGTACTATTCACACGGATTCAACCACTATCCAACACCTGAATCTTACCTCAAGAACCCAACAGCGATCAAGCTCAACACGGAGCAGTGATATCATGGCAGAAGTTATTCTTACAGTAAATACCGAGATCGGTATCAAAGTAGAGGCAGATGTCATCAGTCCCGATGCATTCGCCGGCAAGAGCAAAAACGAGATAGAGTCCCTTCAGGTATGGCAGGGGCCAAAACAATTCCCTGTCTCTGCATTCTTTGATGTAGAAGGTGATGCAGGAAGTTCCGCAGAGGAGACTTCCATTGTCATCAAAGGTGATGCTTCCAGAGTAAAGCGCATCGGTGAAATGATGACCGCTGGAAAGATCACCGTAGAAGGATCTGTGAGTATGCACGTAGGTTCCCAGATGGAAGGCGGTGAGATCCTTGTAAAGGGCGACGCAGATTCCTGGGCAGGAATGGAGATGAAAGGAGGACTCCTCCACATCGAAGGTAATGCAAAGGATCATGTTGGTTGTGCATACCGTGGAAAGTGGGTAGGAATGTCCGGCGGACGTATCGTCCTCGACGGCAGTGCCAACAACAATCTTGGTGGCGGAATCAGCGGAGGCGAGATCATTGTCGGCGGAAATGTAGGTCACTACTGTGGTATTCGCCAGAACGGCGGTCTTATCGCTGTAAAAGGTAATGCTATCCGCGCAGTTGCTGCTGAGATGACAGCCGGTACAATGGTTGTTAACGGAACCATTGAAAGGTTCTCTCCAGGATTTGAATACGTGATAAATGAAAGCGACCTTAAGTTCGATGACATAGAATGTCCGGGTGAGTTCATGAAGTTCCTCGGTGACAATGCTATCACAAAGAGGCCTAAGGGTACTCTCTATGTCAATCAGGCTGCAAACATGGATCTGTGAGGTGTGATCATGAGAGTATTACTTAACACAGGAAGTACCATTGACGAGGGCAGGCTTGCAAAAGGCGGTGACAAATATACGGAG
>JBNJIC010000066.1:0-11604 GCA_051749005.1 Halobacteriota archaeon
GCTGAAGAACTGGGAGCTCCTGCTATAATAGTATCCGGAGACATCGACCTCGATGAGATAGATACCAGCATCCCCACATATTATGTCTCCAGAAGACAGAAAAGCATTATAGACAACCTCATATCCGACACTGTTGATGAAGGCGATCACCTGAAAAAAATCATTGAACCCCTTAACAGGGAAACATCAGGAAGTGTCCAGTATATTGAAGAAGCAGCAGCTATCGAACACATAATAGGAAAACTGAGGGAAGGGACTATCGTAGGATTGATACAGACAAAGGAATCAAGTGCCATAGTGATCCACGAGATCTCCCAAAGTCCCCTCATCAGAATACTTCAGGAATGTGAGGAAAGGATCAGACCGGAGGTCATGCGTGCAGTCCTTACCATAGCTTTTGACATAGCTGCAAGCGGAAGAGAAGGCCACAAGATCGGAACTGCTTTTATCCTTGGAGATACCGAAGAGGTCATGGAACGTTCCCACCAGATGATACTTAACCCATATGAAGGCCATAAGGATGAACACAGGAACATACTTCAAAAAAAGAACTGGGAATCGATCAAGGAATTTGCACTTCTTGATGGAATTTTTGTAATATCTGAAGATGGACTTGTCCATGCCGCAGGCAGGTATCTTGATGTTGATGCAAAGGAAATCGACATTGAAAAGGGACTTGGTGGCAGGCATGTCTCGGCCGCAGCCATCACAAGGGACACGTTCGCAATAGCCGTGACAATATCCGAATCAGGAGGCTCTGCCAGGGTATATATGGATGGAAAGGAACTGCTTTGCCTGGACTACATAGAAAGACCTTCATTAAGAAGTACCAGCAAAAGTTACTGATAATAAACAGTGCCAGATTGTTAACCCGGCATACTTCAGTTTAGCTTATTATCAGATATTGAACCTCAACATGGCTGCTATGCCGCCAAGAGAATATAATTTTTCACCGGGCTCAAACTCTGTGCTGAAAACCACCATTTTACCCTGTGCATGCTCTACCTCCTGGATCATGTCATCAATATTACCTTCTTCCCTTTCCAGGCGAAGCAATTCATCAGCTATCAGAAGTGTTTCCACAGCACCGTAATTGATTGCTTTTTTCACTTCATCCATACCATAAGCCACCTTCCCGCCAAGTGCCATTTCCTTTAAGAGCTCATCCATTAGTGCAGATTCCCTAGCGATCCTGGATTCATCCATTATCCTGTCAACAGCACCCCTTCTGAGCACTTCCTGAAAACCGGACATGCCGATGGACGATGTGTCCTCAACAAGAATCCCAGATGCCAGTTCCTGGTCCTTTAAGGAAATGTATTTCATCAGATCATCCTTGGTGAAACCCGGACCCCCAACGACCACTGACTCGGTCCCGGACATGGCATGATTCAGTTGCTCCAGGATGTTGCTGAAGAATACCTCACGAAGTGTACCCTCCCCCTTACCGGATGACTGGCGGATGTGAGAATACAGCTCTATACCATAATGGCGGACAAATCCAATGTCAGCATCACCTTCCTCGATGGCCACGATAATAACCTTAGGTCTTTTGGAAACTGCCTCAGCTTCATTAACACGCTCCACCTGGTCCTTTTTCCAGTGCTTGATTATAGAGAGAACTGTCCCCTCCTCAATATTGAGAGTATGATGATAACCGGCATCCATACCGTGTTCAATAAGACCGTGAACCCTGAGACGGTTCGAGAACTTATGGAACTCAAGACCTTCCACCCTTATACCAAGCCTCACGTTCTTCTTTTCAGACTTCTCCGGCCTGAGCTTGTCGGTGGAAGAATCCGCTTTCCTTTTAGTAAGAGCAAATACAAGATCACCACTCTCGATGATGTATTTCAAGTGCCATAGATCATCCAGTGTTTCCGGAGTAAGGGCAATCTCACCTTCTTTATTTCCCTTCAGTTCTCTTTTAGTTACTCTCATGATAATACCAACAAATTACACGGTTACATATCCATACTTATCGGAAATCATTTCTTTATATCCGATTCTCCCGGAGGCAGCCTCTTTGCAATGATGTCAGGAGATGCTATCTGCTTGACAAAGGACGGATCTTTAAGTTCATCCACATAGATACGATAGACCTTCTTTGCAATATCGTTCTGGTTGAACTTTCCGGGAACCAGTTCTACTACATATTTTCCTGAACTCTGTATGGCAGACACCGGACCTCCGATAACACGGGTCTCGGCACCAAGCTCCAGGCCTACAGCCACACCAACAGGAACATCCCTGTAATAATTGCGTTCACCCCGAATTATGAAGGAACCTTTTTTCAGATATTCACCTGATTCAGGTGTCTTTGATACCTGCTCGGGTTTCACCCAGTAGCAATCCCCGCTGAACTGTCCGGACTTCCATATACCTGAATAGGACACCACGAACCTTGCAGCTTCCTCAAGGGTCATTTCAGGAACCTCTTTACCTTCGGTCTTGATGATGGTTATCGGTGCACCCGGAGACTGTGTATGGAACACGATGTCTCGTTTTTCCATGTATTTTTTCACAAGCTCCTCATTGGTATCAGCATCCCTTCCTCCTACAACAAGGAATCCGTCAGATGAGAAGAACCACCTGAACCGGTCGTACCAGTGCTTTTTGAAGAAAGCCTTCCTTCTTTTGGATACCTTCTTTTCCCTCTTCTGCATTGACGCCTTGGTATCCTCGATAGCACGCAGGGCACCATCGCGTTTTTTGGTCAGCTTCTTGGCCTTCTCATAGTAGTTCTGTGCATTCTGCGGAACAGTCTTACGAATATTGATGCTCGCCTTAGTACCATCAAGATCAACGACAATAATGCCTTCTGCCGAATCGATACTTACGATGGTACGTGCTGCAGGAAGGTCGTCCTTTGCTTTTTTCAGGATCGAACGGATCTCAGCCCAGGAATAACCCTTATTGCGTGCATTCTCAAGTGTCGAAAGCAATTCCTCAATGTTCTGATAATGCTCATAGATCTTCTCTGCAATGGTAGTGAATTTGTCCGAATCCTTCTCGAACTTCCTTATAGCTTCCTCCTGTTTGCGAAGCCGCCTTTCAAAGACATCCACTTTCTCCTTCTTTTTAGAGACTAACTCTTCGACAACTTCCTGAGAAGCTTTTTTCCCGAAGAATTCGTCAAGTGCCTTATTAAAGGAAGGGAAGAATTCCTTCTCATCAGAAGAATACTGTTCGAGCTCCAGAGGAATGACATCTACTGCCTCAAGTTCGCCTTTCACCTTCTTTTTGACAATACATGGTTTAAGCCGGTTCTCAATAATCGGGGAGAAAACTATCTGCACAGCCTCACAGAGTGCTTTCAACTCATCAGAACCTGCATCCTGTGCTTTCTTTTTTTTGTCAACACCTGCCCTCAGACAGACCTCTTCTGCAAGGACGCCACCAAGGTTGTATCTGGTAGCAATGGTCCTTACAGTATCGGAAGTTGATGATGCGAACACTTCTGCCATACCTGCCTCATCCACTTCAAGGGGACTTAGCTGGGCTTCCGGGTATTCATAGATCTCACCACTTCTGATCCTCCTCCCCCTGAAAGTCACCGGGTTCATCGGCAGGATGATCCTGCGGTCACTGTCAAGAAGAACGATGTTACCTCTTGCAAAGAGCTCACAAACGAGTCTGGTCTCAGTTCCGCCGCGGATCACACCGATCTCTATTATCCTGTCAAAGTCATACTGCTCAACAGAAGTAATCCTGCCACCCATTATATGCTTCCTCAGCAGCATCGGGAATGCATGAGGAACTTTGGGGCTCTGACGCACATACTGACTCATATGTGCTCTCTTGCCGGCCTCTATCACCAGATTGTCGCGCCCTTTTCCGAATATGAAAAGGTTGATCCTGATCTCACCGGGAACAGGCTGGTATATCTTGGCTATCTTTGCATCGATAAGCGAACCTTCAGAATCAACATTACCAAGTTCGGATACAAGAGCAGCCACATCTGCGCTCGTCATCTCCTGTTTCATAGATTCCTATAATGTTCGACCTGACTTAAGGTTTATCCATATTGATAAAGCCCGAGTTGAAGCAATAAAGAAATAGGATTAACACATGAACTAATTGGGGTCAAGAGAAGTATACAATATCAGCAGGAAACCGGCAATGAACTTTAAGACAAAATTTTTCCTCAAATCTAAGTTCCAGGAATATTACAGGACAGCACAGATACATATACCTTCCAGGCTGGAAGCCCGTGAGTGGGGATTCATCTCATTTGATGAGATGCCGGAAACTGTGATGAGAAGGCATAAGTCATTTGGTTCGCCTGCAGAGGTCAAAGAATATCTTGCAGGTATGGCACCTGCACATGCATACCACTCCGTTGCATACTATACATATCCCAGTGCACCCACCATGAAGGAGAAGCACTGGCAGGAAGCAGATCTGATATTCGACCTGGATGCAGACCATATCCCCGGTGCACCCAGTTCATACTCTGAAATGCTTGACCATGTCAAGAAAGAGACATTGAAACTCTATGATTTCCTGGTAAATGACTTCGGATTCAATGAAGATGATATAAGGGCGGTCTTCTCCGGAGGCAGGGGTTACCATTTCCACATACAAGACCCGCGTGTCCGATCTCTTGAAAGTGCTGAGAGAAGGGAAATCGTAGATTATATCAGCGGAAGGGGACTGGATCTTGAAAAGATATTCTATAAGAAATCTGTAAGTGGTGATGCCGGTAGTGAGAACGCAAGGATGAACATGTTGTCTTCCGAGAACGAAGGAGGATGGGGAGGAAGAATTAATAGATATATGGTATCTCACCTCACCGACCTTGCAAGCAAGGAAGATGCAGTGAAACTCTTCACCGGATTTGATAGAGTCGGCAAAAAGACCGCACAAAGGATTGTCGATATATTAAGGGACGAAACTCAGGTGGAACTGCTGAAAAAAGGGAATATGGAAGCCCTTTCAAAGGTCAATAAGGACATTATACGTGCCCTGGCAGAACAGGCAAAGACCAAACTTTCAGCAAGCGTGGACGAACCCGTTACAGGAGATATAAAGAGGCTAATACGCCTTGGAGGATCACTTCATGGAAAGTCAGGCATGCGCGTCACAACACTATCCATATCCGAGCTTGAGAAATTCGAACCGTTGACCGATGCTGTGGTTTTTTCGGACAAGCCGGTAAAATTAAAAGTGATAAGACCTTTTGCAGTACAAATGAAGGGTAATGACCTCTATGTTGAGGAAGGTACACAGGAATTGCCTGAATATGCAGCCGTGTACCTGATGTGCAGAGGTGCAGCAGAATATGGATCGTAATGAGCTCAAGAATATACTCAGGGAAGAGAACAGTTCAGCCTTAAGATCATTGCCTCCCGGATTCTACGGACTTGTGGACAAGTATATCCATGAGCTCGAGGAAGAGATCAGGAAAATCAGCAACCCCCGTTCTGCTGAATCAAAGATACTGGAAGACGAGCTCCAGAGCGCCATCAATGACGTGGAGACTATTTTCATCCGCAGAATACGGAAGGTCACCTCAAGGGCCACTTCCAATGCGTTCTCAAGTAGTTCACCAAGACAGGACCTTGACAAACTTCTTCCTGCAGAACAGACGGTTTACGAAGCAACGCTTTCGGCAATACAGGTAGTAAGAAACCAGTTGCTTGAGCCGATACTGGACCCCTCATCATCAACATCCCCCGCAAAGGAAATGGAAACTGCGGGTCAGGGGATGTCATCACAGGAGAAACACGGGGACAAAGGTGTCGAAAAAACTGCACAAGGGGTATCATTACCCCCGGCCCACTCCAGCAATAATATAGGTGAGAAGGAGATACCCAAAAGGAATATAAATGAAGAGTACTTTGTTGTCCGAATATTGAAAGACCTACCGACATTTAATGCCGTAGATAATCGAAATTATACTACCAGGGCAGAGGATGTTGTTGTTTTACCGGCAATGAACGCAAATGTTCTGGTAAAACGAGGTGCTGCTCATCTTATCACAAAAATAAACGATTCAAATTAATATAAAGGTGTAAATCATGAAAATCCCAAAGAGGTTCAGAACATATTGCCCATCCTGCAAAAAACACACTGAACACATTGCAGAGAGAGTCAAGAAAGGCAAAGCATCGTCCATGACACACATTGCAAGACAGAAGAAGAGGCAAACAGGCATCGGAAACAGTGGTAAATTCTCAAAGGTTCCTGGAGGAGACAAACCAACCAAGAGAGTACAGCTCAAATACCGCTGCGCCGAGTGCAACAAGTCACACCAGAGGCCATGCTTCAGAGCAAAGAAATTCGAGTTTAAGGACTGATAACAATGACACAACCAAAAAGCAGATTCTTACGCGTAAAATGCAACGACTGCTCCAACGAGCAGGTCATCTTCGGCAGTGCAAGCCGCAAGGTCACATGCCTTGTATGCGGAAGGACACTCGCAGAATCAACCGGCGGAAAGTCAACAATCACAACACATATCTTGGAAGTACTTGAATAAAGTGGTGTAGAATGGATAACAACAACTGGCCGGAAAGCGGCGACTTCGTAGTTTGTACTGTAAAGAACGTGGTCGACTTCGGGGCCTATACCACTCTTGAGGAATATGGAGGAAAGGAAGGCTTCATCCATATCTCCGAGATCAAGGCTGGATGGGTCAAATACGTCCGTGATTACGTCAGGGAAGGCCAGAAGATCGTCTGCAAAGTGCTGGACGTAGACCCGAACCGACGTCACATCGACCTGTCCTTAAAGGATGTCAACGAGCACCAGAAGCGTGCAAAGATCCAGAACTGGAAGAACGAACAGAAAGCTGAGAAGTGGCTGCAGTTCGTAGCTGAGGACACAAAGACCAGCCCGAAGAAGATAGAAGAGGTCAGATCCATTCTTATGGAAGAGTTCGGAAGCTGCTACTCGGGCTTTGAAGAAGCTGCTATAAATGGGGAGGAAGCCTTTGAAGGCCTCAGCATCAGCAAAAAGCTCTCAGCAAAGATAGCAGAGATCTCCCAGGAGAACATTAAACTTCCATTCGTAGACATCGCAGGATATGTGGACCTTACCTCCAACGGCCCTGATGGCATCGAGGTAATCAAGAAAGCATTGAAGGCAGCCAGCAAGATCAAAAACGATGATGTCAGGATAAACGTCACATACACAGGTGCACCGAGATACAGAATAAAGATCATTGCACCGGACTACAAGACTGCAGAAACCGTTTTGAAGAAAGCTTCCGACAAGGCTATTGATTATATCGAGAAAAAGGGAGGAAAAGGAATTTTCCACCGACATATCGAATCATCAAAGGCGTGATGTTACATTGGGCCACAAGATAAGAAAGTGTACTCAATGCAATATTTACACATTGAAAGAAATCTGCCCGGAATGTGATGAGCCTTCAGTAAATCCACTCCCGGCACGATTTTCACCGCTTGACCCATATGGTAAATACCGCCGAATATCCAAAAGGAGAGAAATGGAACATGCGTGAAACAACTGTGGTTCGCCTAAAAGATGACATACAACTGAATAACCCAATACTTCTTGTAGGACTTCCAGGAGTCGGGCATGTTGGGAAACTGGTTGTCGACCATCTGGTTGAAAAACTGGAAGCACAAAAAGCTTTTGAGATATATTCCCCTCATTTTCCACCACAGGTCATGGTGAAAGAGGACAGCACAGTCAAACTCGTAAATAACGAAATACACGTGTACAGCACTGGTGAAACAGACCTTGTACTTCTTGGAGGAGACCACCAGAGCACTACCACAGATGGTCACTACGAACTTGCAGGCATTTACCTCAAACTTGCGGAAGAACTCGGTGTTTCAAAGATCTACACTCTCGGCGGATACCCAACAGGTAAGCTGGAGCATATTGATGAGGTAATGGGTGCTGCAAATGATTCGGAACTTGTGGAAGAACTAAAAGAGCATGGAGTTACATTCAAAGCCAGCGAACCCGGAGGAGGTATCGTTGGTGCATCAGGCCTTTTACTTGGACTCAGCAAGTTCACAGATATGAAAGCTGCATGCCTGATGGGGCTTACATCAGGATATCTTGTTGACCCGAAAAGTGCACAATCCCTTCTTGCCATTCTCAGCAAGCTCATTAACATCGAGGTCGATGTGGCTGAACTTGAAGAGCGTGCAAAGGATATGGAAAAGATCGTTGCTAACCTCATGGAAGCAAAACAGCAGCAACAGGGCGTATTGAGAGATACGGGCGTCGAAGAAGACCTAAGATACATCGGTTAAGGTGGGAATATGCAGATCAATGCTGATCTCCACCTCCATTCTAAATATTCCATGGCATGCTCCAATAAAATGGAGCTGCCGACAATTGCTTTAGAGGCTAAGAAAAAAGGCATCGACCTTGTGGCTACAGGAGACTGCATCCACCCCAAATGGCTCAATGAGATCAAGGCAGCATCTACCGATGATGATACGATACTCATCAACGAGACTCATTTTATACCTACCACAGAGATCGAGGATAACAACCGTGTCCACCACCTACTTATCCTGCCATCCATCTCAAAGGCCGAGGAACTGGCAGAGATCTTGTCAAAATACACTGACCTGGCAATCGATGGCAGACCAACAGTAAGACTGGACGGAAGTGAGATAGCACAGATCGCAAAGGATATCGGTGCACTGATAGGCCCATGCCATGCGTTCACACCCTGGACAGCCCTGTATGCATACCATGATTCCCTCGCAAGCTGCTACGGAGATCTCACCGACTACATCTCCTTCGTGGAACTGGGACTGAGCGCAGATACCGATTACGCAGATCGCATCAGTGAACTTCACAGGCTGACCTTCCTGACCAACTCGGATGCACATTCCCCCTGGTCCAACAAACTGGCACGCGAGTTTACCAGATTCAAGGTGAAGTCCATCGATTTTGAGGGACTGGAAAAAGCCATCCATCGCAAAGAAGGCTATAAGGCAACGCTGAACGTCGGATTCTTCCCGGAAGAAGGAAAATACAACGAATCCGCATGCATCAAGTGCTTCACCCACTACACCCCTGAGCAGGCCGTCCAGAACAACTGGCGTTGTCTCCATTGCAGAGGACAGATCAAGAAAGGAGTGTGTGACAGGGTGAACGAACTCGCAGATCTGGAAAAACCGGTGCATCCAGACCACCGCCCGGATTACCTCCATCTGGCACCTCTCGCAGAGATCATCATGATGGCACTTGGCCATGCCAGCATCACCACCAAAGGCGTAAAGACCGCATGGGAAAGCCTTGTGGAAAAGTTCGGGAACGAGGTTGCAGTCCTGCTGGATGCAGAACCGGAACAGCTAGATATCGTCAGCCCGAAAATAATCGATGCCATAATGGCATTCCGAAAAGGTGAGGTAATAATCCACCCCGGAGGCGGAGGGCAGTACGGAAGGATAGAGCTGCCGGATTCCCAACACAATCCAAAGGCAGATCCTCCAAAACCAAAGAACCAGAGCTCACTTTTCGACTTCTGATCTGTTTTTTCGACACCTATATAAGCCATAAACGCCTTCAGAAACAACAATGCCGGGGTGGCAGAGCGGACTAATCCAACGGTGAACTTACAGCCGCGGAGTCTATACGCGGCAGGCTCGAGACCTGTTTCTCCTAACGGAGTGCTTGGGTTCAAATCCCAACCCCGGCGTCTTATTCTAATTCAATCCTGATGGTTTCATATTACCACCATATCAGCCTTATCCCATACCTAAGGAACAATGGAAACTATTCTAAAATAATGACTGAGATGTGCTTTATATGGATACACAACCATAATTACGAGAACTTCAGAATTTCACAATACATCTGATTCCTTGTAGCCTCTGATAGAGAATAATAAATGGGGACATATCTATGAATAAAATAGTATTAGCATTGCCAGGTCTGGTTTTAATGGCATTTTTAGTAGTATCCACGGTAGTAGTTGATGACGAGAATAGATCTACTGACTCACTGCATACAGCGGATGCGTTGAATGCAACATCTTCCGAAAACGAAAATAATTCATCACTGGAAAATGAGGTCCCACCAATTCCCAGGAACATAGCAATACTGATGCTACTTGGGATGATCGTTTCAACTGTACTGGCATATCGGTATATAAGCCGGCAATGATCTTCAGTAAAATTAGCTACGATCTCAACACAAATATAATGATGTGTGCATCAAAAGTAACAGCTGAGAATCTGAACCCATCCATTCCTGTTAAGACAGACAGTCGACTATTCAAAGAGCATCTATCTTAATTCAGTTGAAGGAAGTTGGTCAGCCAGATTTATTGCACTTTACGGGGATGTTCTCTGAAGAAAAAAAGAAGAAAAAGAAAAAATAGACACATAAAAAAAGTGAGGTCACCTTAAACCTCACTCGATCACATTATCCATGGTGAACTCGAACGTGTCTGTCACTCCGTTCACATCCACCGTATAGACGCCTGCTTCCAGACCATACACATCCAGGGGGATGGTCACCTCAAAAGGTTCAAGTGCCTGAGTGCACATAGCATCTGCAGGTCTTTTGGTCTTCAGTGATACATTGAAAGTGTTTCCATCCCTTATTACCTCGATGTTGTCCTCATCGATAACGGTACAGCCATCGGGGACATACCCTGTAGCAACCACACTGACCTCCAATGGGAATGATTCCATCATAAGGATCTCGATGTCATCGACAGCAGCATCACGGATGATGTATTCAGTGTCATCGACCTCAGTTACATTGTCATCTCTATCAGTAACAGGAGAACTATCACCGTCATCCTGTTCCCCGGAAGCAAGTACATTTACGGTCATGATGAAAGTCTCTTCTTCACCTGTAATATTCTCCCAGGGTCTCTTGTAGATAGCAAATATACTATAAGCCCCTTCTGTATCTGCCCGAAGTTCCCATTCATGGATGCCACCTGCACCAACCAGACCCTCATCTTCCGGAGCGATCACAAATTCATCGCCAACCAGGGACATACCTTCAGGAACCGTGAGATCCCAGGAATAACCTGCTGTTGGATTCTCTTCCAGTTTCAGGACAATGGTCCCTTTCTCCTCTATTGAGATCTCACTTCCGTTAGCATCACCGGTGAAGACAGTTCCTGAATCCACAATTTCCACACCATCTGCAGGAGCAACATCCTCATTTTCACTGCAACCCATGGAAAAGGAAACTATTGTAACTGCAATGATAGTAATAAGGACCACAATTCCCATACTCGTATATCTTGACATGATAATATCCCTCCGTTAACTATTCAGATGAATGACTCGCAGATATATATCCATTACTTTAACTACGAATTGATTTGAAGTCTCCTAATCTCGATTATACATAAAAGAGAGCATAAAGAATTATTTGTTCAGCCGCTTCTGAACAGCCTCACTGGTAAGTTCTTTCAGTGCATCAGTACCTATCCACCTGGCACTGGCAACCTTCGATACGGCAAGCTTTTCTGAAAGATCGATAGCTTTCCTGTTCAGCTCAGGATTACGTTTCCCTATCTGCCTCAAAGCCCAGTTGACTGCTTTTTTCACAAAATTGCGGGCATCAACCATCCCTTTTTCTGCAGATACCCTTGCTTCCCAAACCATAAATTTAAATTTTCCTGACGATACTACCGTC
>JBNJIC010000067.1:0-11441 GCA_051749005.1 Halobacteriota archaeon
CAAAGATCAATGCTGACGGGATAATCGAGCGCCCGGAGATAGTAGGAGCGATCTTCGGCCAGACCGAAGGTCTGTTGGGATCAGACCTTGACCTCCGTGACCTGCAGAAAACAGGTCGTATAGGTCGTATCGAGGTCTCAGTTAATGCAAAGGGCGGCAAGACCAAAGGTAATATCTTCATACCATCAAGTCTTGACAGGGTCGAAACATCAATACTTGCTGCATCCCTTGAGACCATCGACAGAGTGGGTCCTTGTACTGCAAAGATCGAGGTGACACAGGTGGAGGATGTCCGTGCCACCAAGAGGAAACAGATCATTGACCGTGCAAAGTATATACTTACTGACATGTTCGACGAGAATCTTCCCGAGTCACAGGAGATAGCGGATGAGGTACGCCAGTCAGTACGCATCGAGGAGATGCAGTACTATGGTAAGAACAAGATACCATGTGGCCCTAATGTTTTTGATTCCGATGCTATTGTAGTGGTGGAGGGCAGGGCAGACGTGCTTAACCTCCTGAGGTATGGCATCAAGAACACAATCTGCGTTGGCGGTACAAATGTACCACCTGAAGTTGCCGAACTTACAAAGAAGAAGACAGTAACTGCATTCACAGATGGTGATCGTGGTGGAAAGCTAATCATCAAGGAGCTCTTACAGGTTGCAGACATTGATTATGTTGCACGTGCACCTGATGGAAAGACTGTGGAAGATCTTGTCCAGAGGGAGATCGTTCGTTCTCTCAGGCAGAAGGTACCTGTGGAGCAGGTTCTTGACAGCTACAGCATAAAAGGAGAGAATAAAGGAGAGGATCCATCCAAGCAGGAAAAGCCGGCCAAGTCAGGAAGGATAGCCCGTCTGCCAAAGCGTAAGGAAAGGGTAGTAGGAGAACTTTCAAAATCAGCAGGTGCTGGCCAGAAGACAGTTAAAAAAGCTCCACGTGCAGAGGAAGAGCCTAAGCAGGCACGTCAGGCAAAGTCTGTTAAACAGACGCGTCAGGGTAAGTCTGAAAGAGAAGTTAAGCCCGTAAAACTATCCCCGCAGGCCCGCAGATTCAAGCCCCATTCCGATGAACTTATCGGTACTCTTGGTGCCAGGCTTCTGGATTCAAAAGACAAGGTAGTTGAAGAGACTGCAGTGCGCGATCTTGTGAATACCCTTAAAGATACCGGTGAAGACATAAAGAGTGTTGTCTTTGATGGCGTGGTTACACAGCGCATCCTTGACATTGCATCAGATAAAGGCATCGAGAACCTTATTGGTGTTAAGAAAGGGAACATTGCAAAAAGCCCGGCAGCTGTTAATGTACTGACAGCTTCAGATTTCTGATCTTCGTTAGGGAGTAAACTCCCTTTTACTTTCTTTTTTTATTTTCCCCCCATTGTGCATTATTATTCATAAAAATTAAATCGAAAAAAACTTATATTAGAATACGGAAAACCTCTTCCGCGAAAAACCGTTTTATTTCAGTCTTTAGTCTATAACATTGCAGCCTGTTATTAGGCGGTGCTGTATCAGGTAAAAAATGAAAATGGATAAAAACCATGCACAAAGATGAATTGATTCAATTGCATACATTGCTGGCTCAAATAAAGAGGCATCTGGAAACCCAGAACATTGATCATGACTTCACAGAGTATCAATCGCTTGCCATAAGTCCCGTGCACATCCATCGAAGCAAGGCAGAACACAAACATGCCATATTCGTACTTGGCAATCACCTCGCTTCAATAATAGCAGAAGATGAGCTTTCAGGTATTGGCAGGACCTCCGCCAGAATGGAGGAATTTGCAAAACGTACCAGCAGGAACACTGCCGGCAACAACAATTAAAATCTGTCGGGCGTCCTGATCCCATTATCAGGTTTAAATGGTATATTTATAGATATACCGGGCATATTGCTGGTCCGGTACAAAGGAGAAAGTTGCTTTTTCATAATAACGCCGTTCTCTCCGTCTGAATAATATCCCTGTTCCACCCAGCAGTCGATGAAGCCCAGGTCACTATATAGTTTTCTTGCTGTATGGTTGCTGATTCTGACCTCAAGGGTGGCAGATCTCAGTCCCTGCTGAACAAAACCGTTCAGTATCGTTGCCATGAGATGGCTTCCGATTCCCATTCCTTGATACTCTTTCTTAACGGCCAGTGAAAATATCCGTCCCTCGTTAACGTCAGAACGGTATCCCATAACGAAACCAACTATCAGGTTGTTTATTGAGACTACAAAGAACCCTTCATTGTTCATCTCATAGAAGTTCATATAGACAAATGGATTATGTTCCGTAAAAGCTTCCGTTTCAATGTCCAGAACGCCTTCAAAATCACAGGGTTCGAACTTTCTGATGATCATCAGGTAATATAATGTCCTTTTTGTTAAAAAGAATATTGAAAAAAGAAGGCAAAATAAAAGAAAAAAAGACTTTAAAGTTCAATCCTTAACTTTATCAGCCTTTTTTATGTGCCTTAGATCCACCGCTATACCTCTTGTGGAATTTACCATTTCCTTTCCGCTCATCATGGCACGACCCACACCAATTGCTTTACTACCGGTCACAAGCACTTCGTCCCCGGGTCTTATGTTCTCATCAGCTGCAATGACACCAGGTGCAAGCAATGAACCTCTGGGGAGGAAGTCATCGATGGTTACGGTGTAGCCTTCGAAATGATCCGATCCGGCAAGCAGACGGGTTCCATCGATGGTAAGTGCCAGAGTTCCGTATTGCGGGATGAGGGTGGCTATCTGTTTCTTATCGCTGAAGACCTGATGCTTGGGGAACGGTGCTTTGATCTTTGCTTTTTCAGGGACAAGTAATTCTCCGGCTCCCGGACCGAACTGGTAGTCTGCAATGGCACGCATAAGGTCGCTCCTTGGTCTGTTCTGCCTGAACTCCCCGCTCGCAACGATGTCGGAAAGTGTGTTCTTCAGGTTATCGAGGGATTCACGAGAGGATACATTACCTGTACTTGTATAGATGATCTCAATTCCAAGTTCTTTTGAGACCATCTCACAGATATCCCTGTATGCTTCTTCCACATGGGCTATGATGTGTGAATATTTGTTTTTGGTGAGGTAGCTGGAGAGGCATGAGGATACCCACTTGATCTCTTCAGCATCCCAGTACCCGGTCACAACGGTATCATAATGGGATGCCGGGTAGGTGATCTCGATCTCTCTTGGAACGATGCCAAGCGGGGATGTGATTATCACTTCATGGACATACCTGCGGTTCTTTCCAAGAGCCTTTATGAACTTCCCATGGGAGTTTGAGATTGAATATGGTTTTTTGGCGGAGCAGGGCAGCAGGACAAGAATATCGGTTTCCGGTGGAGTGTACCTTTCCTGTACCCTCCTGGCAAAACGTACTACCTCTGCTCTGGTCATTGATTCGGAAGTGGTTGCTAGCATCTGGTTGGAGCGGGCAAGGGGTGCATGCTCTTCCATGTAGTCATATTGGTCATCGGCAAGCCTGAGGAGTGCTGCAAGCCAGGGTTCTGTGCGGCACTGGCCTTCGATATATTCACGAAGATTGCCTGAGCGTATCCTTTCCCTTGCAAGGGCAACCTCTGCTTCGAGCATGTTGCAGTTGTGCCTTGTTAATATGTCTGCACGTTCTGCTTTTGGCAGTTCCTTAAGTAATTCCAGTGTGATCGGCGCACAGGCGTCACACCTGCATGGGAGCTCGTTCATGGAGTCCACAAAGTAGCTTCCTGAAGTGGTCAGGTAAATGTCATTGTACCCTGCCACAACTGTGCGTGTGTTGTCTACGACATCTACACCAAGGTAGATGAGCATAGCAGCATTTGCAGGGGTGCAGAGGTTCGGGACATAGAGGGCAGTATCAGGCGCTGAGTTCTCCCTTATCTCGATGATCCTTTCCAGGAACTTTCTTGCATTGCCATTAAATGAGCCTGCACCTTCAATGACGTAAAGGTCAGCCTTCTTTACTTCCTGTCCATGGTGATAGATTCGGCCCACAGGATCGGTACATTCAACCTCGTTCTTCTTTGCGATGGTCTCTGCCACATCGTCAGGTACGTCGGGTGCCAGATTTTGGTGTGGCAGAATTATTATCACATCATCACCGGAGACTTCGCGTATCTTCCGGATATTTTCCATGGCTTCTTCTGTTGAAAGCTCCCACATAGAACCGGCATCTGCCACAGGGCCTTCAAGGTCCTTAAGTGATGCCGTGTCAATTATGTAGGGTGTCCTCACAGGTGTTGAAAGGAGTATTTTTCCAATACGGGCAGCACCATCCCGTTGTTCTACCTCAAAATATGATGTCATGTTTCTCTAATATGCTTAAGGTAGATGTAAATCTTTTCTACCGACCTTCTTGAAATGCCCACACTTTTATATGAAAAAGGTTGAGGATATATCAATGCTCAAAGAACAGCTTGAAAGGATCGCCGGAGAGAATAATGTCTCAACAAGGTCCTCAGAGCTTTATTGTTATTCTTTTGATGCCTCCCAGGTAAAAGGGAAAGCTGATGCCGTTGTCCTTCCTCAGACCACTGATCAGGTGGCAGATATTGTCAGGCTGGCGCATGAGCTGGAATTGCCTGTGATCGCAAGAGGGGCTGGTTCGGGCCTTTGCGGAGGCGCTGTACCTGTCAGTGGGGGCATTGTACTTGACATGTCTTCGATGAACCGTATTGTTGACATCGATATTGATAATCTGCAGGTGACCGTGGAGCCGGGGGTTGTTCATGAGATACTGAACCAGACACTTTCTCCCTATGGTTTTTTCTTCCCGCCGGACCCCGGCAGCACTGCCATGTGTACAATAGGTGGACTGATGGCGAACAACGGAAGTGGTATGCGATGCGTAAAATACGGAACCACAAGGAACTATGTACTTGATCTTGAGGTGGTTATGGCAGACGGGAAGATAGTTCGTACAGGTTCGAGAACGCTCAAGACCGCATCAGGGTATGATCTGAACGATCTTATGATCGGTTCTGAAGGTACGCTCGGTATAATCACTCAGGCGATTCTCAGGCTACATCCGCTTCCTAGGGCAAGCAGTGTGATATTGGCTTCTTTTGAGACTACAACCCTTGCCGGCAGGGCAGTGGTGAAGATACTATCAGCAGGAATTATTCCTTCTGCCTGTGAGATCCTTGATAGCACCGCAATTGAGACCTTAAGGAGATATGACCCGAGTGTGGAGCTTCCTGATGCAGGGGCTATACTACTGATAGAAGTGGACGGTATGGAGAATTCTGTGAAGGAAGAAGCTGAGACTGTAGGACAGGTATGTTCTGAACTGGCTTCTGGGATAAGGGTAGCTTCAACTGCAGACGAGAGCGCTCGTTTATGGAAGGCCCGCAGGCTCGTGGGTGCTGCCATATCAAGGATCGACCCGAAACGCTCCCGTGTATATGTGGGAGAGGACATAGGGGTTCCAATCAAGGAGCTTCCCGGAATGCTGGAATACGTCCGCTCTTTGTCAGAGGAGTTTGACATCCCGATCATGACCTACGGGCATATAGGTGACGGTAACCTCCACACAGGTATGACCATGGATATGCTGGATGAAAAGGGGATGAGGATCATCAATACTGTGGCTGACAGGATATACAGGCATGCTATTAAGCTTGGTGGCACAGTGAGTGCCGAACACGGTGTTGGAAAGGCACGTGAGGCCTATATGGAGCTGGAACACCCCACATCTATGGTTGTGATGAGACAGATCAAGAAAGCACTTGATCCTAAGGGAATACTGAATCCGGGTAAGATGGGTTTGTGATCATGAAGGAAGAGCAGTTAAGGTCAATACTCAAATGTGTGCGTTGCGGAACGTGCCGCTCGGTATGTCCTATATTTGAAGAGCTCGGCTGGGAATCTTTCAGTACCAGGGGGCGTATGATGCTAGCAAAAGGCATCTCTGAAGGGATGGACCTTGATGAGAACATAATAGATTGCATCAATACCTGTACCACATGCGGTATCTGTGAGGAGGTGTGCCCTGCAGGAGCAATTCCTCCTGATGTTTTTGAAAGGATAAGGCACGATATTGTAGAGAAGGGCAAGGAAACTGTCACTCAGAAAGAACTTCGTGAGAACACTCTTTCCACAGGCAATCCTATGAATGAGAAGGGTTCCAGACTGGAATGGCTCAGGGAGAAGCGCGATGTGCCGGATCATGCCGGAAATGTTTACTTTGTTGGCTGCCTTGGATCTTATCGTTACCAGGAGACCGTACTCAGGACCTATGACCTGATCAGCGGACTTGATGTTACAGTACTTCCTGATGAGGTATGTTGCGGTTCCCCGCTACTGAGGACAGGTTCGGATGCAGGTGGACTGATAGAACATAATGTCATGCAGATAGAAAAGGCAGGTGCACATACCATAATAGCCAGCTGCGCAGGCTGCTACAATGTCCTGAAAAATGAGTATCCTGGCAGTTTCAGGGTTGTTCATATCACTGAATTCCTGGCTGAGAACCTTGATAATTTAAAATTTGAAAAGCTTGATATTACCGTCACATATCACGATCCCTGCCACCTTGGAAGGGCGAACAGGATATTTGATGCTCCGAGAAAGCTCATCTCTGCTGTCTGTGAACTTAAGGAAATGAAGACCTCCAGGGAGAATGCAAGATGCTGTGGCGGTGGGGGAGGTGTCCGAAAAGGATACCCTGAACTCTCAAGGGCACTAAGTGAAAAGAGAGTTGAAGAGGTTCCTGAAGGCGTGGATTACATTGTAACGTGCTGCCCTTTATGCCGCACAAATATGGAGCTATTCTCTAAGGTTCCGGTTATCGACCTTCTGGACCTTCTAACAATAGCCGGAAAAGTGGACAAAGAGTAAAAAGGAATAAATAATTGAAGTGATCCCGAATGATCAGGTATCAGCCTGTTATTTGATCAGAGGGTCAGCACATTATTTTTTTGGTCGTTGGCTTATATTTTTCCGTTCTCCTCATATACTGGCAACCGAACATGGATCTCAGTTCCATTCTCCTTCTCTGTATCGATTCCCATATCACCTTTGTGTGCATTTATGATCTTCTTACAGATGACCAATCCATAATCACGGTTGGTGCAGCAGATGTTCTCTTCAGTTGATCCTTCAGGAAGGTCCGTACAGAACTGTGAAAGGATCTCGTTGGGAATTCCCGGGCCGTTGTCCTCTACGATGATATGTACGATCCCTTTTTCCTCCAATGCTGAAATTGATACAGTTTCTCCTGCAGGGGTGAACTTTATGGCATTGTCAAGCAGGTGTGCCAGAACAGATTCGATGTATTTGCTGTTGCCTTTTACTATTGGCAGTTTATCAGGCATCTCTTTTTTGAACTTGATCCCTTTGTGCTTTATTTCTTGTTTCATGTCGCTGATCACGTTCTCCATGATCTCCTTCAGGTCCATCAGGCTGAATGTGTATCTTATGGTCTCGTTCTGCATGTCGCTGACATAGAATAGGGATTCAATCAGATGACGAAGACGTTCCGAGTTCCTGACAACCGTTTTCATGGTCTTTTTCTGATGTTCGTTCAATTCACCCAGACGTTCATTGTAAAGAAGTTCGCTAAATCCTTTTATCGATATCAGGGGGGTCCTGAGTTCGTGATTGATATTTGCCAGGAATTCATCTTTCATCTTATGGGAGAGACGAAGTTTTTCATTTGCCTCTGCGAGCTCTTCCTCTATGTTCTTCCTTTCGGTGTTGTCCTCTCCTGAACGTATTATCCCAATGGGGTTTCCCTCTTCGTCCCTGAGGATCACATCGTGCCAGAGGATCAGCCTTTTTTCTGTAGTTCCATCGCTGTTCCTTGTAAGCAATGGAAGCTCATGGTATTCAGGTATCTCATTTTTTCCTTCCAGTATCCTGAACACTTCCTTTTCCTGTATCTCCTTTGTATCTTCAGGGAAGAAATCTGTCAGGCTCTTTCCTATAATTTCCTCTTTCTTCCATCCCAGAAGGTTACAGGTCTTCATATTGGCAAAGGTGATCTTAGCATCTCTGTCAAGGATCATTATGATAGAGCCGATAACGTCAAGGTACTGGCAGGCCTGGTTGCGCTCTTTTATAACCTTGTCCTGCAGGCGCTTGATCTTCAGAAGGGCCTTTACACGGGTGGAGAGCTCAAGACCATTTGAATGTATGTTAATGAAATCATCAGCTCCTTCTTCAAGGCTTCTTATTTTTTCACGCCTCTCGTCGTTAGCGGTGACAATAACGATTGGGACGAGCTTTGTCCTTTCGTCGCTCTTCAATGTTCTGCATATTTCATGGGCAGCAATATCTGCGATTTTGTTATCGAGCAGGATAAGGTCAGTTCCTTCTTCAATGGCTTTTTGAACCCCTTCCTTTCCGGAGTATGATCTGCAAATATAATAATCCGGGATAAGAACAGATCCCAGAACTTCGATACCGGAGTCCTCGTTACCTATAATGAGTATCCTTGACCTTTCTTTCGGGTTCATTTCTTTCTCCGTTGAAATTATCCTTATCCTCAAAGAGATTATGGAACAGGAATCTGTTATGCGCTGCACCTTTCAGTATTTTAGGTATCAATAGAACCTTTTTCTGTTTAACCTGTACTATCTGGTATTACCGATTAATCTTATGTTATAAAATCTTTCATCTTTTCCTTTTTAGTGATGTTTTCTTTCCCTTCCTTGGTATGAGGCAGTTCCAGGTATTACCTATCAGGTCCTCACGACCTGCCTGCTTGAGACCTTCGTATACAAGGGTTTGGTTTCGTGGGTCACGGTAGTGCATCATTGCACGCTGTATGTTTTTTTCCCTTCTTGATGTGGCCACATAAACTTTCTTTCCGGTGAATGGGTCCAGTCCTGTATGGAACATGCAGGTAGCAGTTGTCATGGGTGTTGGTGTGAAGTCCTGTACCTGTTCAGTATACCTGTTGGTTTCCTTGATGTATTGCGCAAGCTCGATCATGTCATCCATTGTGCACGCAGGGTGTCCCGACATGAGGAACGTTACAAGATACTGGTCTTTTTCAAGCTTACTGTTTGTCTTCTCAAAAAGCTCGGCAAATTCCTCGAAGACTTCCCTTCCGGGTTTCTTCATGCAGTCAGTGACTTCTTTTGAAAAATGCTCGGGAGCTATCTTAAGCTGGCCGCTTACATGATGTTCACATAGCTCTTTTACGTATTCAGGATCAAGAAGTGCAAGGTCGTAACGAACGCCGTAACTTACAAAGACATTCTTTACCTCCGGTATTTCCCGAAGACGGCGCAGCATCTCTATGTTTTCCTTGTGGGAAGTGTCCATTGAGGGGCAGGGTTCCGGATACAGGCAGAGCTTGTCCTTGCATGCCCCGCTTTTCTCCCATTTTTTGCATTTCATGGCGTACATATTGGCACTAGGTCCGCCGACACCGATTATATTCCCTTTGAAACCTCTCAGTCCTGTAAGCAGGTGTGCTTCCCGAATGATGGAATCGATGCTGCGGCTTGTAATGGTGCGTCCCTGATGCTGTGTTATGGCACAGAAAGAGCAGCTTCCAAAGCAGCCCCTGTGAGTGGTAATAGAGAATTTGACGGTTTCCAGCGCAGGTACCCTTTCTCTGTAGGAGGGATGATCTTCTCTTGTGTAAGGAAGTTCATAGACATGGTCAAGCTCTTCCTGTGAAAGCTGCCTCATCGGAGGGTTCTGTACGATGGTAGTTTTAGGATGAGGCTGTATCAGCGTAATACCTCTTACAGGGTCCTGCTGCTCATACATAAGCCTGAACGCTTCGGCATAGATTTTCTTGTCAGATGAAACGTCTTTGTAGGAAGGAAGTTCAACGTAGGAGAAAGCGCTTTCTGAATTTGTTTTCACTTCCTTCCATTTCTTCACTTCCAGCTTCCAGGCCGTTCCGGGAATATTCTTTATATCGGTAATATCCTCGCCTGCATCAAGTCTGCGTGCGATTTCCGTGGTCTGTAGTTCTCCCATTCCATAGACCAGCAGGTCCGCAGGTGCATCTGCAAGTATGGATTGCCTTACTTTGCCTGACCAGTAATCATATTCTGCAAAACGGCGAAGGGATGCCTCAATTCCTCCGATTACGATGGGCACTTCAGGATAGGCTTCCTTGAGTCTGTTGGAATAGACAACTGTTGCGCGGTTAGGACGCAGTCCGCTCTTGCCGCCCGGGGAGTACATATCTTTTGGCCTGGGCTTAAGTGCAGGTGTGTAATTGCTCACCATGGAATCGGTGTTCCCTGCAGTTACTGCAAAAAAAAGGCGTGGACTGCCAAGTTTCATGAAGTCTTCTGTGTTGTCCCATTTTGGCTGGGCGATGATCCCTACCTTAAAGCCGGCATCTTCGAGGATGCGACCTATAATGGTTGCACCAAAACCGGGGTGGTCTACGTATGCATCCCCGGTGACAATGATAATATCAAGTTCGTCCCATGCGCGCCTTTTGCATTCCCTGCGGTCCATTGGCAGGAACTTTGATGCATCAGAGCTCCTTTGTTTTCGTTTTTTTCCTGACATGTTCTTTCCTGTTAGCGGAATGATCTTGACATCTGGAGTGACAATTGTATCTGCCTGTTCGCTTCATCACTGGTTACCGGTCCGTGTCCAGGGTAGATGGTGATAATATCAAGTTCGGTGAGTTTTTCTATTGATTTTGAAAGTTCTTCTATGGAACCTCCTGCAAAGTCGGTACGTCCAATCCCACCGTTAGGGAACACGGTATCACCTGAGAAAAGTCCTTTGGAATAGGGTTCGTAAAGGCTGATCCCTCCTGGCGTGTGACCGGGTGTATGTATGACCTGCAGGGCCTCTATATCATCGATCTTTACTATATCTCCTTCTTCATAGAGGATATCCGGCTCAAAGTCCGGTGCCGGGGCTGAGAACAGCATGGATGCACTTTCCTCTTCATTTTTCAGGGAAGCTGCATCGTCCTTGTGTATGGCTATGGGTGCGTCACAGAGGTCAGCCACAGGTTTAGCAGCTGCACTGTGATCGAAATGACTATGGGTTAGGATTATCAGTTCGATGTTTGCAGGATCCACCAGCTCTTTCAGTTTTTCGATGAGTCTGTTCGTATCCATGCCGGGATCGATTAATATTTTTTCATTAATAAGGTATGAATTGGATGCATATGGGGATGTATTGATCCTCTGGACTTTCATTATGTGTCTCCTTTGATCGTATTTGCCTTGTTTATCTGCTTTTGTCTATTTTAAAGGCCAAATACACTTCTAGTATTTTTAAGGGTTGCCTTTGCAATTTTATCTTCTTCTAATCCCTGTGCTTCAGCGATAACCGGAAGGGTGTCGCGTACAAATGCCGGCTCATTGCGTCCTTTCCTTGGAGAAAGGTAAGGGCTGTCGGTCTCGATAATTATCCTGTCCAGCGGGACATTTTCCGCTATGGATCTGTGGTGATCCGAAAAACATACGATTGTTGGGATTGATATGTAGTATCCGGCATCTGTTATCATGGCAGCGGTGTCC
>JBNJIC010000068.1:0-11285 GCA_051749005.1 Halobacteriota archaeon
CTCGATGCACTTCTCTGGCTTTGCGAGAATGTGTGGAAGCTCAAGGTCATTTCCAGACTTGCCTTCGTCGACCTGTGTAGCAACTGCATCAAGCTCTTCCTGGATCATCCTGACAACACCACATGTTGAGAGGACTTTCATTGCATCAGAGTTGAAGGAAGCCATCTCTACAGCATCAAGGAACTCTGTCTTTGCACCGATGAGCGGGTCTACGGTCATGATAATGTAACCGAAGCCTGCATCCTGAAGTGCCTGCCTGTCGTCTTTCTTGGTTGGGCCATCGGAAATAACGATGCATGGTACATCCTTGTAAAGCTCACGTGCAGCGGTTGGACCTGGTGCACTGGAATTAGGGCTGATCATAACATAAAAGTCAGCATCCCATTCTTTGAGTTTTTCTGTTTCTGCAGCTTCGCCCTTACCCATCTTAGGACCAGTACCGAATACACGTACACTGATACCTTCTCTTGCTGCGATCTCGTCCTGTACCAGGTCAATGACCTGACTCATACCAAGATTACCTAACTTAATAAATCCTATTTTTGCCATAGTAGATCACATTACTGCAACTACGGATTAGGATATAATATTTTTGATTATTTCCATGGATTCGAGTAAGAACAAGCATTGTCCAAACATAGATTTAAGGGGTATTGCCAATTATTTTCCGAACACAGGACAAAATAGTAACATTTATATCACAGATATAAATTCCATATGTTGCCATATATGCTAGCATTTGTATTAACGATCAATTCTCAGAAGGCGGATTCTACCCGAAAAGTTTAAAAATAATGTGGGGAATTGTAGTTCCATCTCAGTACATCCCGTTATTACTGATTGTAATCAGGGTTTTAAAATTTCAGGTATGGTCAAGTGAATTCCAGCAATGATATTTCTAAGAAAAGATATTCTAAACTGATAGTTTTTGATATGGACAGTACACTTATTGATGCGGAAAGCATTGATGAACTTGCGCGTGCTGCAGGCGTTGTTGACAAGGTTTCTGTTGTTACAGAAAAAGCAATGAATGGTGATATCGACTATAATCAGGCCTTGAAGGACAGGGTTAAACTTTTAAAAGGATTGAAGCTGGAAACTGCACAGGAAGCTATGAACGGAATGAAGCTCATGCCCGGTGCAGAAGAACTTGTAAAATATGTAAAATCCCTGGGATTCAAGACAGCAATGCTTTCAGGCGGTTTCACACTATCAACCGACAGGGTTGGTAAAATCCTTGGAATCGACTATGTTTACTCAAATGTGCTTGCTGTAGAGGACGGATATCTAACAGGAGAGGTCAGTGGTCCAATGACAGGTAACAACTCCAAGGAAGTGGTCTTTGAAAAGATCACAAAGGAGATGGGATACAAAACCACTGATTGTATCGTTGTTGGCGATGGTGCCAACGATATTTGCCTCTTTAAAAATGCAGGATGTGCAATTGCATTTAATCCAAAACCGATTCTGCGCCAATATGCGGATGAGGTTATTACCCAAAAGAACCTCAGGGCAATAATTCCGATCATCGATTCACTTGATCTGAATTAAAGTCCTGCGTATCGTGCATTAGAAATGCATGAAATGCCAGCTTTTTTGCTGGAGCGGGAGGATATATAGAACATGTTGAAAGAACTTAACACCAAAAGGCAGGAATTAAAAGCTGCATCTGAAGAAGCCAAAGAGAAAAGAAACGCATTAAACGCTGAAGCAAGTACTCTGGCTGGAAAGCGCAATGAACTCAACAAGCGCACAAAAGAGCTTATCAACGAAGCACAGGATTACAAGAAGCTCCGTGATGAGAACAATGAACATGTCAAAGAGAACAAGGCAAAGCGTGATGAGATCAACGCCAAGGCTAACGAAGTATTTGCAAAGGTCGATGCATTACGTACCGCAAATAATCTTACAGGTCCATCCATCAAGGATATCAGAAAAGATATTGATCGTCTTGAATTCACACAGCAGACAGAAGTGCTGACCCCAAGCAAGGAAAAGGAACTGGTCAACAAGATCACAGAGCTCCGTAAACTCTATGTCATCAAGAAGGATCAGCTCGAAAGCAACACAGAGCTCAAGAACCTGTTAACAGAAGCACAGGAGATCCGTGACGAGGCATCCACATATCATAATGTCCTTTCCGAGTACGCACAGAAGGCTCAGGAATATCATGACAAGATGATCTCCACATTCAAGGAAGCTGACAAGATGCGTGCAGAATCTGACGCTGCCCACAAACAGTTTGTCGAGTTCCAGGAAAAAGCTGACGAACAGCACAAGTTGTTCATTGCAGCACAGAAAGAGATCAGGGACATTGATAAAGAAGTTCGCAAGATCAAGAAGGGAGAGGATACTGGAAAGAAGGTCGCATCTATGGAAGATGTGAGAAAGGATGCAGAAGACATCTTTGACAAGTTCAAGTCCGGTGAAAAGCTCACCACAGAGAACCTCATGACCCTCCAGAAATCCGGTCTGCTTTAATCGAAAAATATGACAACTCTGAGGGTGTCCTTACACCCTCACTTTAATCTAATATCATTATATTATCGGACTCTTAGGGTCCGGCTTTTTCTATAGCTTATGAATTAAACAATTATGCATAGCTGACGCTGTATATTCCGGATGATTTTAAAAAATGGATGATCAAAAAGTATAATATTGATCGATTAGCGCCCTGGAAAAATAGAAAATTGTTCAATCGAAATTATGCAATTTCCTGAAATCAGTATCCCTCATAAGGCATGTACCACCATCATAGGTAGAATCCCTGCGAATCTTTTTCCACACATCTGAGATCTTTTCCTCATGAATATTTCCAAAGGACAGAGGCAGACATGAGCAGGGGAATATGTCACCTTCAGGAGTTATATGAAGCCATTTTCTTCCTGCAAAACATCCCATTTTCTTCAGCACATGAGGAATAGCGAAAACTTTCGGACCATCCAGATCTTCGGTACGTTTTACGAACTCATCGAACTTCCGGTGGTCCTCAGTGCTCATCATCTCGTCCAGACGGTTCATCCAGCGTCCTGTAGGTACTATCTCAAAGAAAGAGATCTCATGGACTCCAAGATCTGTTGCCAGCCTGTAGAAATCATCGAGCTGGTCTATGTTCCCCGGAGATATTACCACATAGATGTTCACGAGCAGGCCGGCATCCATCGCATTCTTTATAGCAGCAATGGCTTCCCTGAACACGCCGGAACGTCCACGCATTGTATCGTGTCCCTTTTCAGTGGGGCTGTCAAGGCTCACACTAAGCATATCAAGACCTGCCTCCTTAAGGGAAATCGCACGCTCTTTTGTAAGCCCCACACCTGAAGTGAACATGCCGGCAATGGCAAGATCACGATCCACATAGCTTATCAGGTCTTCAAGACCTTCATATACAAGAGGTTCACCGCCATCAAAGACTATGAAAGTGGAGCCCATTCCAATAACCTGATCTATCACGCTCTTTACATCCTCAGGAGACAGTGAGGACTTATTTTTGGTATCAGGAAGAGCACAGTGTATGCAATTGTTAGGGCAGTCCTCTGTAATGGAAATTGTGACCTGTTCAGGGACCATCTTCCCACGAATGTAGCCCATCTGGCTTGATACAAGGCGATCAAAGGCTTTGCTGGGTATAGGTGGCATCCAGGTAGAGAATATCAGTTCATCTTCCGTTACCAACGTCGGTCTTTGTCCCTCAAAAAGATCCATCATTTCAGAAGTAAGGGGTTTTACAGCACGTGATACAATACCTGATGTGTGCATCCTTACCACACCATCCTCAACTGTGGCAAATACCTTGAAAAAGGGATTTTTATAAAAGTAATACCTTTTGTTTGTTCCCATAAGATCACTTCTTTCTTAATAAGGCCCTGTAAGCCAGAAGAGACTTAGGATTCTTCTTCATCATGAAAAGGCCAAGCTGCATACACCTGTGAAGAGATGTGCCTGAAAGGAATGAAAAGTCTGAATCTTCGAAGGTCTTCATGAGCCCATCTATTTCACGGTCCTCCATCTTGCGCAGGGTTTCCAGACCTATGCGACCAAGCACATACTCTGCCCTGTACTCGGCATTCCATCTCTTACGATATTCCGAAAGGGACCCTGAGGAAATATCTCCTTTAGCAACTGCATCCGCAGCAACATCGCCGCACATCTGACCTGCATGCATACTATATCCTATACCGGACTGACCTGCAGCACCACCGACAAGCATCACGCCATCTGCCAGCATCTGTTTGGGAATGGTCACAATTGGATCTCCACCCACTGATCTTTCAAGGACCTCCAGTTCATCAAGGCCTTTTATTTTCTTAAACTTTTCAACCCATCTCTCAAAGAACGGAGATACATCCTTGCCATGACGTCTCACATAAACACCAAGTGTTGCAAGGTTCCCTCCACATGGAGAATAGGTGGATTTCCAGCCAGGGCAATGATTACCAACATAATATTCGAACATTTCGGGCTCGCCGATGCCGTCTGCTTCTACGAAAGCTTCCATTGCCCACGCAATATCATCGGGATGCTTCATCGGTTCAAGACCTAGCAGACTGGCTATCTTTGAATTGATACCATCGGAAACGATTACCAGAGAACATGTAAGGACACCATCTGAAGTGCTGAGATTCATAACCCCCTTACTTCTGAAAACATTGATGACCTCTACACCCATACGTATCTCTGCTCCGGCATCCATGCTCTGTTTTGAATAAAATTCATCGAACTTCAAACGGTCAAGGAAATAGGCAGGGCTCTCGATGGCAACCCTTCCACCTGAAGGAGCGATCAGGTAAGCTCCTCTCATGTTCTTTATCACATAGCTCTGGTCAACAGGTTCATCGGACCTGTCGAACATGCCCTTGAAGAAAGTATTAGCAGGATGTGTAGGATGACCGATTACCTCTTTTTTGTCTACCACCAGTACCTTTGCACCTTTTCGGGAAGCATTCCTTGCTGCCATAAGGCCTGCAGGGGAAGCTCCTATTACAATAATATCTGCATCCATTTTTAAAACCTCGAAAATCACAGAATACCTGCGTAAGATGTGAACATTATAGAGAGCACCACGTCAACTATCAGGGAACCGAACATGAAACCCCTGTACCTTGAACCCTGCAGGAACAGCCTTCCTCCGCGCTCAGGGAGAGGGTTCTTCACAAAGTCGAAAGCCTTCGACATCATCCAGATACCTGAAAGAATTGCTCCTGCAAAGAAGACAGGTCCAAGACCAGCAGTAATTCCAATTGCAAAAGATGAAAGAACACCTACGAGCCAGCATGCAAAAACAAACTTAGAGGTAGCAGAAACACCGAATGTCACAGGGAATGTCGGTGCACCCTTTGCACGATCACCTTCCACGTCCCTTGATACTCCGGAAAGGGTGAAACCCCAGTCTGCCACACACATCATTATAAAGAAGAAAATACCTGGCAATGGAAGGATAACACCGTCACTACCCCTGAGAATTCCGGCAGGATCGAATGCAAGCCATATACCCACAGGAACAAGACCATATGCAATTCCCACTGGAACAAAGCTAAGGAATGTAAGCCTTTTTGCCATCTTGGAATAGATGCTGATTGTAAGAACTGCAATTACCAATACAACAAATGATTCAGGATTAAGATAAAAAGCTGCAGCTCCTGCTATCAGAAAAAGGATGAAAGCATATGTAAGACCCTGTTTCTGAGAGACCTGGGATGAAGCAAGTGGTCTGTCGGGAAGATTTATCTT
Source organism: Halobacteriota archaeon (assembly GCA_051749005.1). Classification (GTDB taxonomy): domain Archaea; phylum Halobacteriota; class Methanosarcinia; order Methanosarcinales; family Methanosarcinaceae; genus Methanococcoides. Next base: position 5,731 of record JBNJIC010000068.1, read on the forward strand.
GTCAATATCCACATCACAGCAATCATTGTACACATAGGAACTCGTTATGGCAGCATATCCGCCAATAATAGCAATTATGAAAGGAATGAGCGGAGGAAATCCGGATGTCGACAGATAGGATGCAAGCAGGGCACTTGCTGCCGGAAGGGCAAAATCCATATCTGCAATTTCCGGCCTTAGCAGTTCTAAGTAAGGGTTGCGTGTCTTTGATCCTGTTGTTGATACCAAATGAATCACCATTGGATGATTTCTTCAATATTATTTCATAGAAAGTGATGGCTCACTCTTTGATCTCTGCGATCTGTCCAAGCTTTTTGAACAGGGGATGCTCAAGTCCTTCTCCTTTGATGAAAGTGAACTTTGCATCAGGATTTAACTCGATAAGAGTGATAGTATTCTCAAGGGCCTTCCCAAGAGATTCAACATCCGGAGTGCTGATCACTTCTGCATTGAAAGGATAGACCTCAATAAGCTCAGCAGGGAATGCCCCAAAAGGTGCCTTGAATATCAGATCGTTGTCATAATTCCTGAACTCTTTCTTTGAAGCAGGCCTGATAACGGCTGAGCCTTTTATTGTGAAACGGTCAAGCTTATTGGAAAAGCGGAGTACTTCCGGCCTCTGTGCAGACTCCGGACCACAATAGAAGAATGTGGACTTTGATGCCGGATCATATTTCTCGATCCAGTCGGAATAGGAATACATCCTTTTAAGCGCTTCCAGCATTCTCGGGTGAGTGCGACACCTTTGTTCCACGAGCTCCAGAAGATTTCCTTCCCTGATGGATTGCTTGACAAGGCGCATTTCCTCAAATGTAACATAGAGATTGTGTCTTGCGAGAAGTTCTTTGCAATTATCAGCTTTTTTCATCTCTTCTGCCGTATGGGATACACATATAGGACAGGAACATGGGAGATAGTTCAGGTTATCAATATGATATGTGCCGTTGGCTGTGATATACCGCCTGTCCTTTGCATATAACGCATAAGCTGCAGAATCGAAAAGATCGCAACCTAATGCTACTGCAAGTGCGAACATCATCGGGTGTCCGGCACCAAATAGGTGTACAGGTACTGTGGGATCCAGCCCCTTCTTTGATGATACGATCACATCAACAAGATCGGCATACCTGTAATTCTCCATCAATGGAACCACTGCACCAAGAGGATACACATCGAACTTGTATTCCCTGAGAGATTCCGCAGCTTTCTGGCGAAGATCGGGATATGTGGAACCCTGAACAGGTCCTGCCAGAAGCATCTCTTCATTGACCATCCCTCGTGCTTCGATCAGGCGCTCAAGGGTTGTTTCTAGTTCTGACTCAGCTCTGCTGCGTGGAACATCCGGTGGTGTAGGAATATCCAGAGGAACACCTATATCAGAACCAATGGTTTTCTGGAACTCGATGATCTGCTCATTGGTCACATCTATATCACCATAAACAGAAAGCTGGAAAGATCCGGAATCTGTCATGATAGGTCCATCAAAATCAAGAAGTGCATGAAGACCTCCCTTCATTGCCTTCTCGCGAAGCTCTTCCTTGCGTGATATGATATATGAATTGGTAATAAGCATCTGAGCACCAAAGTCTCTCATCTCAGAAGACCTGATGACCTGAAGGTTCGGGTTTATTACAGGCATAACTGTAGGAGTTTCCACAACACCATGAGGTGTTTTCAGTTTCCCGATACGTCCTGCAGCGTCTTTTTGGGTAATCTCGAATATCGATGACATTTGAGCATTAGATATTGGCTGATATTATATATTTGTATTTCATGACCAGTGCATAAAGTTAAACACAATTCCTGCAAAAACCGACATGCATAGTTAATTTGCCAAAATATCAGAGACCTTTTTCAGTACATCAGAAATTTCAGATCCCTTTACCCTCAGGTCCTTGTTCTTTTTTATTCCAAGGTCAGTTATCAGAATGTGACGGTCAATTCCAATACCTGCAAGTTCAAGGGTTTTCTTTGTACAGTTAAGGGGACAGCCATCAATGGCTATTACACGATCACATCCCTCTGCAGATCTGAGAAGACCGGTAACCTGACCTCCAATACCTACAGCACACATCATCTTGCCAGCTCCTTTTTCAGTTAGTTCAATTGCAAGCTGATTGGAAAGCTGCCCGACGTTGGAAGCGCCGGAGCATGAGAACAATGCCACATTTGTGGAATCACAAGCACATTTTATTTCATCTGCCATTAAGACCATCCCCCAATTACTGGGTCAACCATTCCTTTACTTTGTCTTCGGAAGGGATCTTTCCTGCGATCTTGACATCACCATCGATCACAAGCCCCGGTGTGACCATAACACCATAATCAAGTATCTTGTCTATGTCTTCCACCTTTACTATCTCGGCATCAATACCTTCTTCATTTACTACCTTTTCCACGATCTCTTTTACCTTGTTGCATTTAGCGCAACCTGAACCCAATACTTCTATTTTCATTTAGATACCTCTTAATATTTTTGAATTATAAGACTGATTTAAGATTTTTGTTTTTATCAGAAACCTCTTTTCAGGATATAGATAAGTTCATCAGCATAGGGCATGCCCTCCTTTATCCGCTGGCACACCGATTCCAGATCATAAAAACACCTGATGATTTCTACAGAATAATTATTAGTGTCTAAAACGGCACAACATGCACGTATATCCACATCCCTCGGCTGTCCTACAGACCCAGGGTTTATTATTGTAGTATTCCCCACCTGCCTGACAAAAGGTATGTGGGAATGACCAACAACGATGAAGTCTGCTTCCACACCTTCGATCATCTTAAGCACATCTTCTTCAGGCGTATCAGGTTTGATATATTCATACATCGACCTCGGACTTCCGTGAGCAAAGTGGATCTTTTTTCTACCAGCCTTGCCATCAACTTCCTTTACGATATGCATTGGAAGCTCCTTCAGAAATTTCAAATGGACTTCATCAAGCTGATCCCATGTATATTCCCTTGTAGCGATTGAAAGATGCTTGTACTTGTAACCACACCCACAATCGACCTTTGAAGCTACAGCATTGTCATGATTACCTTTGATCACAGGTATCTTCTCATTTTGGATTATCTCAATACACCCGACCGGATCAGGACCGTAGTCAACAATATCACCAAGACAGACCACTTCATCATGAGGTACGGAAAGTACGGCATCAAGTGCCTCCTTGTTCCCATGAATATCCGATATTATCAGTAATTTCATACTCATCATACCTCATTTGAAAAACTTCTTTGTCCTCTGACATATGCTCACAAGTCCGAGCATCACAGGAACTTCTATAAGAACTCCGACAACCGTTGCAAGAGCTGCACCTGAATTGATACCAAAAAGCATTGCTGCAACCGCTATTGCAACCTCGAAATGATTAGAGGCGCCTATCAGAGCTGTTGGTGCTGCATCTTCATAGCTTAGTCCAATGAACTTTGCAAGACCATATCCAAGGAAGAATATGAAGAACACCTGCACAAGAAGTGGTACTGCTATCATCGCTATCACAAAAGGCATATCCAGGATCACATCTCCCTGAAGTGAGAACAGGGCCACCAGAGTTACCAGCAATGCAGTAATAGCAATGTTGTGCATAACCGGGGAAAAACTGTTCTCGAACCAGTCATTGCCCTTGCTTTCCAGCAGATAATTACGTGAGACATATCCGACAAGAAGAGGCACTCCCACATACATGCTGACAGAAAGAAGTATTGTTTCCCAGGGAACAACGATATCAGTTATTCCCAGCAGTAGCCTTGCAAGTGGAGCGTAAAGGAAAAGCATTACAAGGGAATTGATCGCAACCATTACCAGAGTATGACCCTGATTTCCCTTTGCAAGATATCCCCATACAAGCACCATTGCAGTACAGGGAGCAACTCCAAGAAGTATCATCCCTGCTATATATTGTGAGATCTGGATTTCTGTGAGATAAGGAGCAAATATATTTGCCATGAACAGCCATGCAAAGAAGAGCATTGTAAAGGGTTTTATAACCCAGTTGATGAACAATGTAGTAAGTACAGGCTTAGGCGTCTTCCCTGCTTTTACTACCTGTTTGAAATCTATCTGGACCATGATCGGATAGATCATGAAGAACAGACATATTGCAATAGGTATCGACACCTCATATACCTGCATCGAATCCAGTGTACCGGCTATCTGCGGGAAGAGCTTACCAAGAGCGATACCAATTACTATGCATGCAAATATCCAGAATGTCAGGTATTTTTCAAAAAAACCCAGCTTTTTTTCGTCAGCTATATTATCACAGCCTTTTATTTTATGTTACAACATAAGTTCATATTATTTTTAATGGTTCAACCAATAAGGTAACTAAAACCAAGTCCTGCAAGTGTGGCAATTATTACGACCAGTACAATATATGAGGCTCCCCTTTTTGCACCCATGATCCTGCTGATGACGATCATATTCGGAAGACTTAGTGCAGGACCTGCCAGAAGCATTGACAGTGCAGGACCTCTACCCATACCAAGAAGTGTGAGAGCACTGATAATAGGAACCTCAGTAAGTGTTGAGAAATACATTAATGCTGCTGAGGTCGATGCTATCAGGTAGGAAGTTACAGAGTCGCCACCTACAAATCTGGCAACATATTCTGATGGAAGTATCTCCACAATAATACCTGCAAAGAAAACACCGATCAGGAGCAGAGGTGTGATCTGTTTTACAAGGAACCATGTCTCGCCCATCCAGTCAGAAAGTTCCTCATGTGAGAACCATTTGAATGAGAAGTGCACAGTGACGACAATCAATGGGATGAGTATGGATATTATCAATAACCATGAACCGAATATCTCCGGGACAACAAGGATTCCCAGTAAAAGGATGAACAGGTAAGCGCTGTTCCTGTGCTTATCCTCACCGAAAGTGGCAATCTTCTTTCTTTCCACTTTACCTCTTTCAAACATGGCGGCCATAGTTAACCCAATCACAATAGACAATGAGACTGCAATGACAGCTCTTGCCACACCCAAATCATAACCAAGGATCTTAGCAGTGTAGACTATTGCAAGTATGTTTATGGCAGGTGCGGAGAAGAGGAACGTTGTTGCAGGTCCAATTCCTGCACCTCTTTTATAGATACCTGCAAACAGCGGTAGAACGGTGCAGCTACAAACAGCAAGAAGACATCCGGATGCTGCAGCTACCGAGTATGAAACATACTTTGGTGCATCTGCTCCAAAGAACTTTAACACGGATTCCTTAGAAAATAGCGAGGCTATTGCGCCTGCAAGGAAGAATGCAGGTACCAGACACAGCAGTACATGCAATGCAAGGTATTCCTGGACCGATTGCAGGCCGGCATTCATAAGAAAAATGATGTAATCATTTGACATGATTTCAAATAATGTTGAAATACTATAAATAATTACCTATTTCAACTTAATTTGAAACCCATGACCAAAACCAGATCAGCGCCCAGATCAGCGCTTCTGGAGCGCGCGTCCCTTTCACGTTGCTCAAGGGGACTTTATGCAATATTTTTGCGCGAAAGTAAGCATTGAGATCAGAGAACATATCCCAGGATGCA
>JBNJIC010000069.1:0-11189 GCA_051749005.1 Halobacteriota archaeon
TCCAAAGAGCATTATGTCTTTCTCGTAATGCAGGTTGCCTTCCTTTGCACCTTCTTCGAGAATGTAGCGGTTGATGCCTGTGAGGTGCCCCTTTTTCAAATGCTGGAGATCTCCTATTGCCCCGACGATGGCAAGATCGGCAAGGTCCCGGTTGTCTCCCATGGCATTTGCAAGCATATAGGTCATTCCGGAGCCGCTGAGCTCGTATGAACCGTTGAATCCGAAAAGGTGGGGGTTCAGGTGGTGTTCCAGTTCTCCCCGGGGTTGGTGGTGGTCCGATATCACTGAGTTGATCCCATGTGAGTTCAGGGATTCTATCATTCCACTACCAAGGTCTGTGAAGATGGCAAGCTCCGGGTTCTCGTTGGCTATGTTCTCTATCTCGACCTCGTCAAGCTGCTTAACAAAATGTATTGTGTGTTCGATGCCTGCCCTCTCAAGGGCTTTGCATATTATCCCGGCGGATGTAAGACCATCAGCATCTATGTGGGATACTACGTATACAGATTCGTTCTTGTGTATTTCAGATGAACAGTTTAAAGCTTTTGTTTTGATCTGCTTAATTTTTTCTATCATTGGTAACCCCATTATTTTGCCTTACTCAAGTATCCTTGCTCCACTTCTCCATTTGACAGGTTCGATTAGGTAATGGCCGGCTTTACGTTCAATAAGCGGGTATGTCTGTATTTCTTCCACAGTGTATCTACGGGATGTTTCGTCATGGAACCTGTTGTAGAGCTCTTTCCAGGGGATTATATGGGCTTTTCTCGCACAACCGGTTCCCATTCTGAGTTCGACTGCCAGGAATCCGGTCCTTCCGGACCTTCTCAGGAATTCTGATATGCGGTCGATCTGGTGTGCTCCTTTCTTGTCTACTGTGAAATGCTGAGTGAAATAGAGCGCATTAGCACCTTTTTCAACGGATATGCTCTTGCATTCTATGCCTATATAGTAATCCGGGTTGAGGGAGTCTACCAGAACATCCAGGAACTGCGGTGTGAACCGGTGCTGTTTGAGGCGATGTGCTATTCCCCTGATGTTGTTCTCTTCAAAAAAAGTATTGAACGACTGTACAAGTTCCCTTTCGAAATCTGTCATATCATTACCTATTATGTCTTTTCATTAGATACTATTGTTATGTCTTAAAATCTTGTTCTCTCAGCCGGTACATTGATGTATCACTGATGTAATTTAAGATAATATGGAAAAGAAAACAATGGAGATTGTTCTTGGCATAGGTTCTGTGCTCATGTTCATTGTACTGCTCATACTGGTACATCGCATCGGGATAGAACCACAGGGATATGGATTTACAGGTGCTCTCATGCTATTCGTACTGGCTGTTTCATTTGCCGGCATTCAGATTACGCGGATGGACTAAGCATTCATCCCTCTGAAAAGTACCTTCGTACAAGTCTCATTTAAGTAATGGTTATCATGTCGGTCCACACCGGGTATCTGGAATATGAAACAAAAGGCGATTGTCATATCCTAGATATAACCGGGGATGTGGTCGGTCTGGTAAACAGTTTTGATATTAATGACGGGATTGTTACTGTTTTTGCAGCAGGTTCCACAGTAGCAGTGACAACCCTTGAGTATGAACCCGGTCTTATCCATGACCTGCAGCAGGCGCTTGAACGCATTGCGCCACGGGATATTGAATATAAACACAATGAACGATGGGGTGATGGAAATGGCCATTCACATGTTCGCGCGTCCTTTCTGGGTCAGAGTGGATCGTTCCCGCTGATCGATGGCAGGCTACTTCTAGGTACGTGGCAGCAGATAATTTTCATTGATCTGGATAACAGGCCGCGTTCCCGTCTACTGGTCGTTCAGATAGTTGGTGAATAAATATCAAAAAGATGGTATGTTATTAAAAAAGTTGGATGAGGCTGTTTTTTGTCAGTCAGCCTCTTTCGTTTTTCTGGATTTCCTGTTTTTTAAGTGTAATAGTATTACTGTTTCATCAGGAAATCAATGAAGTCAGGGCTGAGTCTTGTTTCTCTGACCATTTTCTCATTGATCTCTTCTTCGGAGAGGCCTTCGTTCCTGTAATCCTTTATACGGTCGTAGACGCTCTGTGAAACTTCAGAGTACTCGTTGATGTCTTTTCTATGGCCCCATACATCGCCTTCGAGAAGATTGATCCCCTGCATCTCAAGGTACATCTTTGCAGACTTTGATATTGTCTTCTTGTACGAGCTTGGGATATGCAGTGCTTTAACACTGGGACATTTTACAACCAATGAGAAGATATCTGTGTTGGATGGCCTGAAAGCAAGGTGCACTATTTCCTCGTTCTCGCTTAATGACTGGATCTCCTCTTTTGAACTTACAACTCTGATCTTCATTTTTGTCACTTCCTTTTTTAGAGTATGTAAATATTCTAAAACCTATTTTGAAATATATTTACACACAACTCCTTGCTGTATATACAATACTCTCTTCTATATAAATATTATCGAGTAATTTTGCAAAAAATTACGCGGTTTCCTCATCTGGTGTATAATTCCTGTAAAAGAATTCGGCAGTTTTAAAACACATCGGGTTATTCTCATATTCAGGCTAAGTTAAAATCGCATGTATTCGATGCAATTAATGGAGAGAATTTTATGAGAAGTATACAGGTTGGCAATGTCCTCATAGAGTGGCTTGGTAATGCCGGATTTTTATTGAAAGGGCAGGGAATGGTTGTTTTCATAGATCCTTATAATCTACCCGATGATCTTGGTTATGAAGGGGGGGCGGATATTATTCTGGTTACTCATGAACATTTTGATCATTGCAGTCCTGAATCTATAAGGGTTGTGCGTGGAGGCATTACTACGACTCTGATTCCTGAGAATATGAGCTTAGAATTCAAGGGTGATGCCAGAAGGATCATTGAAGGGGATATGTTGGCCGGTGACCTTTCAATAAAAGGTGTCAACATTGAGGTAGTGCCTGCATATAACCTTGATAAGCCATATCATCCGCGAGGTGTAGGTGTGGGATACATTGTGGAACTTGATGGTTTGCGTATCTATCATGCGGGCGATACTGATCTTATTCCAGAGATGAAAGGCCTGGATGCAGATGTTGTTCTTCTTCCTATAAGTGGAAATTATACGATGAGTGAAGAAGAAGCTGCTGAGGCTGCAGTGCTCATTGGCCCGAAGGTTGCTATTCCAATGCATTATGGTTGTGTGGAGGGAACTGAAGCAAACCCGCAAAGGTTTAAGGAGCTTGTGAACTCAAAGGCTCCTGATATAGAAGTGATCATTCTGCAGGACAGTTAAGTTGATTGTGTAATACTCAAAGGTATTTTTCTATGGCACGAAAAAAAAAGAACCAAAAGAACCTGGTAAAGGATATTGCGATCCAGAGGATCGGGTACCTCTTCAGGCTTGCAGAAGAGAACTATAGCTCAACTCCGCAAAGGAGTGATCGCTATGTAGCTCTTGCAAGACGTATCGGTATGCGATATCGTGTAAGACTTCCCTCTTCCCTAAAACGCAGGATGTGTAAAGGATGTCATTCTTTTCTTGTCCCTGGCAGCAGTTCGAGGATAAGGCTGCATGGCAGGTATATGACGATAACCTGCCTTAAATGTGGGAAAGAAATGCGTTATCCGTACAAAAAAGATAGTAAAGCAAGTCCTTAATTGCCTATAACAAGGTTCAGGAGCTTTACAATAAGGTATGCTGCAAGCAGCATTCCAAGTCCCATGATCGCAAAGATCATGAGGTTCCTTATCACAACATCTTTTTCAGAACCTGCCCTGATTCCGAAAGCTCCGCATGTGCCTCCTGAACAGCCGCCACATGTGCCGGGTGCCTGTTCGACAGATTCACTTTCTGCTGGCATTTCACTGAGTACGGTAATCATTGGTTTTGTTTTTGGCATGATATTCGCCTGTAATTGTTATATTCTCATTATACATTCCAGTATGTAGATAATGATGTATAAAAAATCGACGAGAGGGGGATTCGAACCCCCGAGGCGCAAAGCACCACAGGATTAGCAATCCTGCGCCATACCGGGCTTGGCTATCTCGTCATCTGTTTAGCATGTTACTGCTACGCTTGCTCCTAAATAGCAATAGCAATATTTAATGCTTTTCGTTTGTAGTTCAAAGTGACGGGCACGCCTTAAGTTGCTGTTCATCACATAACCAAATGATCTGTAACCTCTCCTCCACCCCGCAGCCCTACAAGCGACAAGTGCCTATGGTAGGTCTGCTCCCTTCCGGGCCTCGACTGGTTCCCACAGTAAAGATAAAAGGACCAATTCTCCAATTAGTTCTTCTATCAACACCATCCAAGCAGGACGGGGCTTCGCAGTTGAGATCACAGGTTTGGAAATGATCAAAACAGCTTCTTTTGGCTTCGTCTCCCGCATATCGGCGATTTCGGGTTACAGGTAACGCCGGCCTACCCAGACTAGCCCGCCACGCATACATATTGCATTACAGGTAATAAAAGTATTCCTCTTAGAGGGGGTTGTAGTGTAGGTGTAAGATGCATTATTCTATGATACTTCAATATAGTCTCAAAACATTGCGGAATGTGCGTTAATGTAAGTAAATAATTATATAATGTAATGCTATATACTGTTATGGTGATATCATGGATGAACTAATGGGATTTGTAACCGGTAATAAGAACAGGCAGAAACTACTGGCTCTTCTTGGATCCAAAGGTGAGATGGATGCAGCACGCATTGCAAAGAACATGCACGTGGTAAAACCATCTGTTGATAAGATACTTGTTGAGCTTGTAGAAAAAGAACTAGTTGCTGAAGAGGATGGCTTGTACGATCTCACGGATCTTGGTACTACTATTGAGAGGTCGTTCCATTTAATCTGATTGAAACTGATCTGATGGGGGCTATTTATAGGTCTCTTACTTTTTGTTTTTGAACAATCCTTCAATGTATTACATCACAGTTTATATCTATTCCTGTATCTGATATTACGTACTCACGCATGTTCAGTGCATGTTTCGATCCTTTGCACTTGAGTATTCTGATATATCTTTTAACCTCATTTGAGTATGCGACCTGGCTAACTGTTATTAATGTATCAACTATGAATGAGGCATCCTTGCTCATGATCCTGTTGTTGTCCTCAGTATTGAGTTCTGTTGTAATGACAGATGTAACTCCTTTTGTCTTTAGGTAGGATGTAAGTCGCTGGAGATATCCGCGTAGCTTGATTATGTCGGGAAATGTGATCTCAAGATTAATGAGTCCGTCCACAACAAGTCTTGTTGCTTCCATGCTTTCCACAAGTTCTTTTAGCCTTGTGGCATGTTCGTCCGGATGGATGTCCTCGGGGTTGGAGTGGATGAATTTCAATGTTCCGGAATCAACGTATTGTTGAAGGTCGCAACCCAGTTTTGCTGCTTCCATGATTATCTGCTTTGGAAGTTCGTTGTATGTGACAATTATGCCCTTTTCTCCGTTCTTCAGCCCTTCTATCAGGAACTGCCATCCGAATATGCTTTTTCCGGTGCCGGGCTCGCCGGCAATAAGCATGCTGTTGCCTGATATCATTCCTCCATGAAGCATGAGGTCAAAGTTCTCATTTCCGGATTTGATCCTGGTCTCTTTAATCCCTTCGGAATTATCAACGATAAGCCGGGGGTATGCTGTAAATCCTTCCGAGCTGACATCATAGCTATATTCGCGGGCTGTACACCTTTCTCTTGTGTCAGGGTCGATGCCAAGCATCTTAAGTATCTTTAATTTATGTGCTGTGTGATATCCTGAGTTCTCTTTTGAGAGATATATAATGCCGTCCGTAAGATGGCTGGCGACATATCCGTGAATCTGTTTTTCAAGAAGTTCTGCGGTCAGCATGACAAGGGCGTTCGATTCTTTGAGCATGGAATCCAGTGTATAAAAGAAACGTCTCCTCTCCTGCTCAACAAAACCAAATCCAATTGGAGTGATCGGATCAATGACCAGACGGTCCGGATTTTGTGATGTTATAACATTTCCAATGTCTATCAGTGTACTCAATGGATCTTTTTCAGCTGCAGGCCTGCTTACCGGGTAGATCTGAACATTCTCATCAAGGAACGGATATATGGAATGAAGTCTCTCCGTTTTTCCTGCAGTCTCTGTTGTAAGCGGGATATATAGTGTTTTTTCTCCCTCTTTTGCAGCATTTGATAGCATCTGGAGTGACATTGTGGTCTTGCCAACACCTGCTGTACCTGCTATTAGTATCGTTGAAGGCTTTCTGAAGCCTCCCAGGATATCATCAAGGCCATCGATACAGCATGACAAATTTTGAACTTCTGACATTGTAATTTTCCATATGGACAAAGGGTTACTTATAATTTCTTGATTTTATGTGGGATGGAAGTATAAATAGAAAATCCTGCTTTTTCCTTTTCGATTTTCATTTTCCCATTAATTCCATTTCAGTGAAAGGCTCTGTAGTAAGTTCTCCGTTTCTTTCGATCAGTTGCTCGATCTTCTTTTCAGAAGCCTCGATCTTCCGGTTGCAGAGTAGTGCCAGTTTCATACCTTTTTCAAAGGTCCCGATACTGTCATCCAGGGTAAGTTGTCCTCTTTCAAGGTGCTCTACAATGTTTTCAAGCTCTTCAAGAGCTTCTTCGAATGTAAGTTCCCCAATATTATTCTCACAGGTCTCTTCATTATTTTCTGTCTTTACCATATGTTCACCTTTTCTCAGATGTTTACTTCTCAAATGACAGGTATTTTTTTCTTTCGTCCCTTATTTTCCTGACATTGCATTCCAGGATCCCGTCGCTTACGATCACATCGACCTCATCCTTTTCCTTTATATCGGTAACTTCTGTGATGATCTTCCTGTTTTCAGGCGATACTGTAATACAGTATCCTCTTTCGATCGTGTTCAGTGGGCTCACTGAATTCAATCGTGATGCATGAAGCCTCAGTTCGGATGTCTTGTTCTCCATGATTCTTCCGATAGCTGATGACAGTTTTGCAGTGAGCTCGTCAAGGTGTTGGTAATCCTGTCTTAGCATATCTATGAAATGTTCAGGTTCGATCTTTTCTTTAAGGTGTTCAAGATGCCTCTTTCTTTCAGATATCAGATGTCCTATCTCGCTCTCCATCCTCATGGACAGGCCAGTGATCTGCCTTTTGACCTCTTTCTTATCAGGAACTACCAGTTCAGCAGCAGCAGAAGGTGTTGGTGCCCGCAGGTCGGCTGTAAAATCAGATATGGTAAAATCAGTCTCATGACCCACTGCTGAAATGATGGGCTTTTCCGAATTGAAGATAGCTCTTGCAACCGCTTCCTGATTGAAGGACCAGAGATCTTCAAGAGAGCCTCCGCCACGGCCCACTATTATTACATCCACATCCGTTCTGTTCAGAAGTTCTATGGACCTTACAATACTTTCAGCAGATCTTTCTCCCTGAACAATTGTCGGGGAAAGCAATATGTCGACAGGATACCTTCGTTCGATCACGTTGAGTATATCGTGTATCGCTGCACCGGTGGACGAGGTGGCAACACCTATTTTTTTTGGGAACTTTGGTATGGGATGTTTGTGAATGGGGCTGAAAACCCCCTCCTTTTCAAGCCTCTCCTTGAGTTGTTCGTAAGCTTTGTACAATTCACCGATCCCGTCAGGTCTCATATCCAGCACACGCAACTGGTACTGCCCCCGGATGGTGTATACATCAACAGACCCGAACACAAGGACCTTCATGTTCTTTTCAGGTTCGAAACGAAATGTCCTGTTAACAGACCTGAAACTGACGCAGCTTATCTGACTCTTTTCGTCCTTTATCGTAAAATAGTAATGCCCGGAACTGTGTTTTGTGAGATTTGAGATCTCTCCCTGTACCCATATATTGTTCAGGTTCGGGTCAGTTGTCAGGACATTCTTTATAAAATTGTTCAGTTCGGTAACTGTATAAGCAGGCATAGAAACTTTCTCCAACTTCCCATACCGTTATATTCCACTTAATATTTGTATTTGCTGTGAGCAGACTGAAAGTAATGAACTGAAACTACTGCCGGAGGTGAAAGTATCAGGCATTGCTGCCCGATACACAAATTTAATTTCATGGTTTTCTTTTTGCCTTCTTGTTGGCAAGTGCTTCTATAGGTTTCAGGTCCACTTCATCTGATACCAAAAGTTTTCCTTTATCAATGGCGCTCATGAAGAACCTGTTTCCCACAGGAGTGCGTATTATCAGAGTGGTCTCACCCGCGGGGCTTCCGATCGAACCTGCGGAAATATCTGCTTCAAGTGCGGTCAGGTCAGTACAGATCGCACAACCAGGGCGCATACAGTCATTTACTTCGGAAAGCGGGATGTTATGTATTTTCCCGTCCTCGGTGGTGATCTCAAGTTTTCCGGGAACATCAAGTCTTCTGATCTGCCAGGGTTCAATTCCCATTTCCTTTTTGAACTTTCCCTCAACCATTTTCTCATAATCGAACGTTTCCGTACAGAAAAGGCCGATGACAAGGCGGATTGAATCTCTGAAAGGACGGATAAGGTCATGCTCACTTTTTCTCATCTCACTGATCGACTGGATGACGCAGGGCACACCAACTATGGCTATATTCCGGTACTTTTTTACAATGACTGCTTCCTTCAGTGCCGACAGGAGGGGAACCCACCAGTTATAACGGCTTCCTGCCTGCTTTGTTATCATTTTGCTGGAAGTGACCAGTATTGACCTGGGCTTAAGGCTCCATGGATCCTCTGTAACTGTTATCACCGCATCAACAAGCTCCTGTTCCAGTGCATTCATAAGGAGTGCGGTAACGGCACCTCCGTTCTGTTTTTTCTCAACATCGAAGTTCGCTGATGCGGACACTATGTCGATGTGGTTTCCGATTGTCTCGATCTTCCTCTCATTGACTCTTGGGCAGACCTCATAGCAGGCTCCGCAGGACACTCCGTCAACAGCTGACTTGCAGTATCCGTCATTTATCGGGTGTGTGGAATTTTCTCCGGTTTCAAAGAAAAGTGAGTTTGCAGGGCATACTGCAACACATGCGCCACAACATGCACATTTCCCTGTATCCCATATGGTGCTTTCCAGATCTGTATAGTTCCTTTCATACATGTTATCACTCCCAGGTGTACTTACCTGCGAATGGCCTGGTGCTTGCAGGTACTATGCAGGTGTAGTTCATATTCAGTAGCCCGGTTGGGTCCTTGTCGAAATGTTCACAGAACTCCTTCACGTACGGAGTTATTATTTCAAGCTCCTTTTCTCCGAAATCTGTCTTTTTGGCGCCAATTCCCAGGAGTTCGTCTTTAATTTCCCCGCGTACAATTATCATTCCTCCGTGGATGCCACTACCAATACCCCGGTCTACTATCGGTTCTTTTTTTCCGATTCCCAGTACCAGAATGAGACCTCCGGCCATATATTCGCCCAGGAATGAATGTGAAGTTCCTCCTACGACCAGGACGGGCCGGCGGTTATCTTCATATTGCTTCATGTGTATGCCGCCACGGTAGCCGATATTGTTTTCCACGAACAGCTTCCCGCCACGCATACTGTGTGCTGCTGCATCTCCTGTACTTCCGTGGACAATGATCGTCCCTCTGGCCATTGTATTTCCAGGTGCATGGTCGCAGTTTCCATTGACGATACATGTGGGTCCGTTCATGAACATTCCCAGGTCTCCTCCGGCAACACCGTTAATGGTTATGGTTACATCAGCTTTCAGCCCATCGGCGATGAAACGCTGTCCTATGACATTGTTCAGGACTATCTCTTCAGCACCGTCCCTTACAGCCTCCCTTATCATTTCATTGAGGGGGGTATAGTGGATGCATTTTGCATCGATCTCTACTTTTTTCATGGTATCAGGCTCCCACCGGCTTTACCTGCAGGACATCCAGCGTACCTTCGTCCAGCATATAGCCTCTCAGACGGCTTCTGTTGCTTCTTAAGCTTTCAATACTGTTGATACCGGCAGCTCCCATCAATTCACTTAGCTCCAGTGTCCATGAGCGGATGAGGTTTGCCACATGTTCAGATTCGACCTCCGGGTCAAGGCGCTCTACAAGGTCAGGCTTCTGGGTTGCGATACCCCACGGGCACATTCCTCTGTAACACTGGCCGCATACGCGGCATCCCATTGCGATAAGTGCACTTGTTCCGATATAAACAGCGTCTGCTCCCAAAGCAATTGATTTTGCAATGTCCGCACTGTTACGGATACCTCCACTTGCAATGACCGATATCTTGTTCCTTATTCCCTGGTCCTTAAGCTTCTGGTCAACACTTGCAACAGCTGCTTCGATAGGAATTCCTACATTGTCCCTGAAGACCTTTGGAGTTGCTCCGCTGCCACCGCGGAATCCGTCGATTACAACAGCATCTGCAGAGGATCGTGCTATACCTGCTGCAATTGCCGCAGCATTGTGGACCGCAGCTATCTTCACGAACACAGGTTTTTTCCACTCGGTAGCTTCCTTGAGACTCCTTACAAGTTGTGCAAGGTCTTCGATACTGTATATGTCGTGATGCGGTGCAGGGCTGATTGCGTCACTTCCAAGAGGTATCATGCGGGTGCAGGATACGTCCTGACACACTTTTTCTCCCGGCAGATGGCCACCAATGCCCGGTTTTGCACCCTGTCCTATCTTGATCTCGATAGCAGCTCCTCTTTCCAGGTAGTTGATATCAACACCGAAACGTCCGGATGCCACCTGGACTATCATGTTCTTCTGATACGGGTAGATGGCCTCATGAAGACCTCCTTCTCCGGTTCCCATGAAAGTGCCTGTCTTCTCAACGGCTTTTGCAAGGCTCAGCTGTGCGTTCAGGCTTATAGCACCATAGCTCATGTGCCCTATCATGATGGGGGTCTCAAGTTTGAGGTTAGGTGTAAGTTTGGTCAGCAGCTCTACGTCGCCGTTGTCCTTCTTATTGATCTCAAGCCTTGATGGCTTCTTACCAATATATGTTCGAAGCTCCATTGGCTCACGCAGGGGATCGATACTCGGGTTTGTTACCTGACATGCATCCAGCACAAGCCTGTCGAAGATAACCGGATATGATTTTGCATTTCCCATGCCTGATAGAATGATTTTCCCGCTGCGTGCCTGGTTGATGATGTCCTCACGTGCCTCTGCTGTCCAGAGCGGATGACTGCGGTAATCCACAGGTCGTTCCTTCAGGGATATGGCATCCCTGGGGCACATGGAGATACAGTGATGGCA
>JBNJIC010000070.1:0-10973 GCA_051749005.1 Halobacteriota archaeon
TGATAATGATTGTTTATAAGTTAAGAAAAAGCCTAAAAAAGTCAGGAATATCCCATAAGGGATATTACTTTGATCTTAATAATCAGGCTCAAGACCTTCTATCTGGGAGAATGCCCTGTCGATATCTTTTTGTTCCTCGACCCTTGCCTTCTTTTGACGTTCCTGATGGATCGCATCCACTGCAACGGAATAAAGGTTCTCGAGTTCCTCTGCAGCTTCAAGTGTAAGTACTGCAAGTACCTGGGGTGTTTCTCCTTTTCTGACAATGATACCTTTGAAGACGTGGCCAACAGAAGATGAAAGCTTTTCAACTTCTGTAGAGATCTCATCAATGCTCAGGTATGACTTGTCTCCTTTTATTATCACCATTGCCCTGCTGCCTTCCTTGTATACATCAGTTGAGAATAGGAGTCCGGCGGGTGATACTGCTTTCTGTATTGCTGACTTGATAGGTGTCCCTTTATCAGCTTGATAGAAACCGATGGTTGCAACTCCTGCACCACCTCCCATAACGGTCTTGAAGTCTCCAAGATCGGTGACCATCATCATCTCGCTATCCAGCGCATCGATCAGGAACAAAATACGCTTTGCTATCATATCATTGATGGTGTTGTATGCTGACTGCACGTCCCCTCCCATCTGTTTGAGGAACTGGTTGTCAGCAAGGATTATGCCGTCCACGCCGCTTTCGCGAATATCCTTCAGGCAGAATGCAGCATTCTGCAGGTAGAGTGTTCCCTCTTCCCTGAAAGGAAGGACAACGATGGCATATATAGGGAAATCATAGTTCTTTTTGAGCTCTTCAATAAGTGGAGGAGTAAAGGATGAACCTGTTCCGCCGGATGCTGAGGTGATCACAAAACCGATATCGAAGTTTCCTCTTTCCTCGACCTGGCGCATGATGCTGGCTTTGTTATCTTCAAAGACATGCTTGCCTACG
Source organism: Halobacteriota archaeon (assembly GCA_051749005.1). Taxonomy (GTDB): domain Archaea; phylum Halobacteriota; class Methanosarcinia; order Methanosarcinales; family Methanosarcinaceae; genus Methanococcoides. The sequence continues at coordinate 941 of JBNJIC010000070.1, forward strand.
TTTCGGTTTGCACCAACTCCATGAAGGTGGGGAATATGGACCCTGTCCTTTGCTTTGGTGAACCTCATCTCTTTCAGGTCGTTCATTGCAGTGTTGATCGCGATCGTCTCAACATTGCTCTTATATTTCTGTTGTGAGTAGAACTTTGCAAGTTTGCCTTTACCACCAAAAGCCTCTTTGTTTATCGCATCAAGGATACGGTTACCACATTGACCATTTCCTACGATCAGTATATTGAGCAAATAATTCCTCCAAATTTAATCTCTCTTGAAACCTTCATGTGTGAAGTAATGATGATCAGTATTTGTATTGCCTGGAGCGGTAGAAGACCCATCCTCCTATTGCAAGAATGATCACTAACGGGACAGCATATACATACAATGGCTGTTCGAAAAGGAAATCCAGGTCGCCTTTTGTAACTGTAAGTGTGTTCGTTGTAAAGTCCCCGCTGACAACTTCGGAACCTGAACTTCCGCCTTCATACTGGTATGAATACTCTGTAGTAATGGTATAGGTTCCCACTTCAGTTGGTTTGATGTTATATCTTATCTCTTTTTCCTGGTTGAGGCCGAAGTTCTCAATATACACTTTTGGTACATTGTTGATCATTTCTATGTTATCACTGTTGCTTTCAAAATCAAGTCCCTCGGGGACCTGGATGTTCAATATGACACCATTTGCAGAGGCCTCTCCGATGTTTTTCACATTGATGGTGACCTCAACATCATCGCCTCTTTGTACGCTTCTGGCATTCATTGTGGTAGAGAACTCAAGCTCCGGGATCTTTTCTTCACCTGTGACCGTTATTACGGGTCTGTTCGAGGTAGCCTGCGGAAAGTCCAGATCTGCTTCATTGGAGAATGTTGCAGTGGTTGGTTTCAGTTCAAATGTTCCCGGTTCATTTGACTGAAGCTTGTAAAGGTAAATGGTCCTTTCCTCATACTTGTCTATAGACATCGGCCCGGTCTCTTCAAGAGTAATCTCCTGCAGGATGAACCCTGCGGGTTTAGGATCGGTGAAACGGACGTTTGTAGCCATTCCATCACCGTCGTTGCTGACCATCACTTTGATCGTAACGATCTCTCCCTGTTCTACAGTGTATGAACTTACTTCCTTTGTGATCCTCAGCTCAGGAGTACCTGAAAACTCAGCCTTATCATGACCGCCATCGATCACCTTGTCCATATATACTGCGTCGTCATCATCTATGGTGATCGATATTGTTGCGCGAGGGACCATTCCTCCAAGCACGTTGTCCAATGTAAACTCGATGGTTCCCTCCTCGACCTCAAAAGAGTAAGAATCTTCTACATTGAGCATTTTGTCGTGGAGAAGTTCGTCCTGGTCATACACTTTGAAAACACATGTTCCGGCATCCACAAAGACCTCGGTCACATCGATCACAATGTTATTGATCTGGTATCCGTCTCCTTCTTCTATGCTTCCATTGAACAGGACCTCTTTGGCAGCAGCGTTCGATGTGAACATCAAAGCTATCATTGCTATTGCCACTATCGTCACAAACAAATTTTTAGATCGAAACATAATTCCCTCGACGCAGAAGTAAATTGCTATTTATTGGTTTTACAGTATATACTCTACCAGAGTCAATACAATAAGAGAATCCAATAAATAGTTTATGATAACGGGTTTAACTATCTATGTCCATGAATTCCAGACTGACATCGGTCCATTCAGCTTTGTGAACAAGTGAACCGACAGATATCACATCAACACCGGTCTTGGCATATTCCGAGATATTGCTCAGGTTTATCCCTCCTGATACCTCAATGATGACATCATCCCTGAGTCCTTTGTGCTTCAGTTCTTCCAGTGTCCGGATCACCTGTCCGGGTAGCATGTTATCGAACATGATTATATCGACACCCATTCGTGCTGCTGTGACCGCATCCTCTGGTTTTTCTATCTCCACATCGATCTTCTGTGTGAAACCGGCCAGTTTTTTTGCAGCCTCTATGGCATTCTCAAGTCCCATGGCGTTCCTGTGGTTATCCTTGATCATAATGGCATCTGAAAGATCGAACCTGTGAGGATCTCCTCCGCCTGCAATTATTGCAAGTTTTTCGAACTTCCGGATACCTGGGGTTGTTTTTCTCGTTCCGGCTACCTTTGCATTCGAATACTGTCTGACCGTATGTACATAATTGTGTGTCTGTGTCGCAATTCCGGTAAGATGTCCCAGGAAGTTGAGTACAAGACGTTCGGCACGCAGTACGGACACGGAATTCCCGGTAACTTCAAAAATAGTGTTCCCCGCTTTTATCTCGTCCCCGTCAACGACTCTGGTATTTACCTGGATCCCGAAGTATTCCATTATCTTCTGTGCAACTTCGGTCCCTGCGACAACACAATCCTCTTTTGTAAAGATCCTTGCACTGACCTCTTTTTCAGGAACAAGGGTACAGGATAGGTCGTTAGCTCCAAGATCTTCACTGATGAATCGTTCTATCTCACAGTTCAGTATCATTTTACCACATATATTAATGCCTCAAGAGGTTTATATGCTTTTAGCGTATTTGGAAATATCATGGTCGAACTTACAGTTCGTACGTATGTCTTACAATAATGATCCAACAACATATTCATAAGGAGTCCAGAATGCTAAAGATCGGAGTGTTCGGATGTGGTGCTATCGGTACCGAACTTTGCAAAGCTATCGATTCCGGCCACATAGATGTCGAACTATATGCAATATATGACCGACACGAACAGGCAACAATTAATTTGAAAGAAAAGCTCAGGAACGCTGATCCGAAAGTTCTTGAGATCGTAGATATGGTAAAGCACGTTGATCTTGTGGTAGAGTGTGCCTCACAACAGGCTGTCTACGAAGTGGTTCCTGCTGCCCTTCATGCAAAATGTGATGTTATGTCCATAAGTGTGGGAGCATTTGCTGATCAGAACCTTCTAAAGACCACAACTGATCTTGCAAATGAGTATAACTGCAAGGTTTATCTGCCTTCAGGCGCTATAGCCGGCCTTGATGGTCTGAAATCAGCATCTTCAACCAATATTTATTCGGTCACCCTGACCACAGAGAAGCACCCCAGAAGCCTTGCAGGAGCACCTTATATCATTCAGAACAACATTGATCTGGATGCTATCACAGGAAAGACTGTGATATTTGAGGGAATAGCATCCGAAGCCGTCAAAGTTTTCCCTGCAAATGTCAATGTCGCAGCTTCTCTGAGCCTTGCAGGCATCGGGTTTGACAGGACAAAGGTCAAGATCGTTGCAAATCCTGCTCTTTCAAGGAACATTCATGAAATTACCGTGGAAGGTGAGTTTGGAAGTTTCACAACCCGTGTGGAAAATGTTCCTTCGCCAACAAATCCGAAAACAAGTTATCTGGCGGCTCTGTCAGCGATCTCCACTTTGAAGAAGATCGCAGATCCTCTTCAGGTAGGCACATAAGAGCACTTACAAGGACACAAAGGTTTAATCCTTATACCGGTTATTGTAGGCAGGTCCCGGGGTCATCAGACAAATCAATAAGTTTTGACCGGAAAGAAAAATGAAAAATCAAGTGATCATATGCAGGACAGGCAAACTATCATCAATAAGATCCGATCGTTGAAAAAAGAGCGTAATGCTGTGATCCTGGCTCACTGCTATGCACGCAATGAGGTCCAGGATATTGCAGATTTCGTAGGCGATTCCCTGGGCTTAAGCCAGGAGGCAGTAGATCAGGACGCTGGAGTGATCGTATTTTGCGGTGTCAGTTTCATGGCTGAAAGCGCTGCGGTCCTCTCTCCTGAAAAAACGGTACTCATGCCGGATGCAGATGCTAATTGCCCCATGGCAGCTATGGTGGATGTACCCTCACTTCGTGAAATGAAAAAACAGCATCCTGATGCAATGGTGGTCTGCTATGTGAACACTATGGCTGATGTAAAGGCTGAAAGTGATATCTGTTGTACATCTGCAAATGCGGTGGAGGTTGTGAACTCACTTGATACGGATGAGATCATCTTCGTTCCTGACAAGAACCTTGCAGCTTATGTAGCAGAGCATACGGACAAGAAGATAATTCCCTGGAACGGTTACTGCCCTGTACACAATCAGATACTTGAGGAGGACGTAACTCTGGCCAGGAAAGAGCACCCTGGTGCTGAGATCCTGGCACACCCCGAGTGCCGCTCTAAGGTCCTTGAGGACTCCGATTATGTATTCAGTACCACAGGTATGCTGAAGTATGCAAGGGATTCCTCATGCAATGATTTCATTATTTCCACAGAGCAGGGTATAATGCATCAGCTTGAGCTTGAAAATCCCGAAAAGAGGTTCTATCCTGTTTCTGAATTTGCTTTCTGTTCTGACATGAAGATGATAAATCTGGAAGCAGTGCTTCGTTCACTGGAGAACATGGAATATGTTGTGACAGTCCCAGAAGACATCCGCCAGGGTGCAAAAAGGTCTCTTGACCGTATGCTGGATGTCGGGCGCACCAGATAACTTTGTTTGAAGAGGGCATAAAGATGCGTTCCTATCTTGAGCTGATGCGTGCCGGCAATTGTGCAATGGCAGCTTTTGCGGCACTGGTCGGCGTCATGATCGCGTATAACATACTCTCATCAGCAGGGTCGTCAGCGTTACTCTCATTTTATGATACAGCGCTTGTATTTCTCATTGTCTTTTTCGTGACAGGTGCTGGCAACGGGCTTAACGACTATTTCGATATCGATATCGATACAGTGAACAAACCCTCAAGGCCCATACCTTCAGGAAAGATCTCCTTGAGAAGTGCTCTGTATTTTTCCCTCATGCTTTTTGCTGCAGGCGTATCATTGGCATTTATTGTCAACTTCCTCTGCGGGATCATTGCATTGCTCAATTCGTTCGTTCTCATACTCTATGCAAAAAACCTGAAACGTACTCCTTTCTTAGGCAATGCTTCGGTAGGTTACCTCACGGGTTCCACATTCCTTTTCGGTGGAGCGGTCTTTGGGATGGAAGGTCTTCATGCAGTGATCGTTCTTTTCCTGCTGGCAACCCTTGCTACCATTGCACGTGAGGTCGTAAAGGACATAGAGGACGTCGAAGGCGACAAAAAGGAAGGTGCAAGGACATTACCGATCCTGATAGGCTCAAAGAAAGCATCCTACATTGCTGCAGCTTTCGGTTTCACTGCCATGCTAGCAAGCCCTTTCCCATATCTTCAATCGATATTGAACGAAAGATATCTCTTTGTGGTGGCAATTGCAGACATATTCTTCCTCATAGCTGTCTATCAGATACTTGGGAAAAATGATGCTGCAAGCTCTTCAAAGTTATTCAAGTTTGCAATGATCTTCGCATTGGTTTCTTTCATCGTTGGTGCTTAAACTATCATTTTTTTGTTTCGTCACTTCCGTTACCGTTGGAAGGTGTGTGCCTGAGATATTCCTGTAGAATCATGGGGAATGTTGTTGCAGGCACGAACCTGACACCAAGCTGTTCTGCCCATTTCTGTATCCCGTAATCACTTGCCACAACTGCGGCATCCAGTTCCTTTGCAAGCAGTAGCACGTCAATGTCCGGAGCGCTGTCAAGGATACCATAGCGCAGGGCTGAACGGTACTTGTTCCTGAACTTTCCCACAATTCCTCCGACGAGCTCACGGTCTATGACATTATCCACATCATAGCCGGCATCTGTTTCCGGATTTACCGAAAGGCACTGAACGGATGCTTCCCTGATCGCCTCTTCAGCCACGTTCATACCTTTATTGATACGCTCCCGCATGTATGCCACATACTCGTGGAAAATATGGGATGGTATCTTCACCTCATGCCTGTCAGGTGCTTTTTTGACAAGCCATGTGTCTATCTTTGCAATGACCTCTGCATCACAGTCGTTGTTCTTTGCGAACTCATGGAGTTCCTTGTATACGGATGGGAACGGGACATAACAGCTGATCTGCAGATGCAGTCTTGATTCAGCTATCAGTTCCAGTATTGCACGCATGCCCTCACAAAGTTCTTCAATCCCCATCATTTCCCTTGTACGAAGATCGGTCAGAGCGCTGGTGTCTATTACAAATCTCTGCCTTAGCGTTGTTTACTCCCCCCTGTTATCATAAATATCTGTATCCGGGAACTTATTCCTTTTCCTTCATTTAATGCTCTCTTCAGACGTCGGAGACCTTGAGAACATACGGGCGGTTTCCACATACATTTCCATCTCACTCCCTAATGCGGATGGCCTGACACGTGATGCCGCCTTCCTGAAATGGGATTTTTGAAGTATGATCTCTGATGCCGATTCCTGGACTTCTTCCTTTGTCATCTTCGGTCTGATCTTTTCCCTCAATGCCATCATTGCAGCTTCCCTGCAGATGGACCGGATGTCGGCACCGACATAGCCTTCTGCCATATCAGCAAGTTCGGAAATGCTGATGTCCTCGGAGATTGGTTTTCCTTCAAGATGAATATTGAATATCCGGATACGCTCCTGTTTTTCAGGTGGCTTGACATAGATGAGCCTGTCGAAACGTCCGGGCCTTAACAGTGCAGGATCGATGATATCCGGGCGGTTGGTAGCAGCAACTATAACTATATCCTTCATTTCCTCTATGCCATCGATCTCGGTGAGTATCTGGCTGACAACACGTTCTGTTGCCTGTGAGTCAAATCCCATCCCTCTCTTTGGGACCATTGAATCGAGCTCGTCGAAAAAAATAACTGTCGGAGATGCTTGTTTTGCTTTCCTGAACGTCTCTCTTACCGCTTTCTCGGACTCTCCCACGAACTTGCTGAGAAGCTCCGGTCCCTTGATGCTGATGAAATTTGCCTCACTTTCGTTTGCCACAGCCTTTGCAAGGAGTGTCTTCCCGGTTCCCGGTGGTCCGAAAAGCAGGATTCCCCTTGGAGGAGCAGTGTTGATACTTTCGAACATCTCCGGGTATTTCAGCGGCCATTCCACAGCCTCGATGAGTTCCTGTTTCACCTGTTCCAGTCCGCCGATGTCATCCCATGTAACATGCGGGACCTCAACGAAAACTTCTCTTAGTGCAGATGGTTCGATATTCCGGTGAGCATCAAGAAAATCAGCTTCAGTGACTTCCAGCTTTTCCATTATCTCAGGCGGGATATCCTCTTCAATACTGATCATGGGCAGCATTCTGCGAAGGGCATGCATTGCAGCCTCCTTGCATAGCGAGGAAAGGTCTGCCCCTACATAACCATGTGTCATGTCAGCGATCATGTCCAGTCGCATACCCTTTTCTATTGGCATGCCTCTGGTATGGACATATAGGATCTGAAGTCTTCCACTCCTGTCCGGTATCCCTATCTCTATCTCCCGGTCGAAACGTCCCCCACGGCGAAGAGCCTCATCGATCGAGTTCGGCCTGTTGGTGGCTGCTATGACTATCACTTTCCCCCTGCTCTTCAAACCGTCCATCAGTGAGAGTAGCTGGGCAACGACCCTTCTTTCCACTTCTCCCACAACGTCGTCCCTTTTTGGAGCGATGGAATCTATCTCGTCGATGAAGATGATGGATGGTCCTTCCTTTTCCGCACCTTCGAATATCTCACGTAGCTTCTGCTCACTTTCCCCATAGTACTTGGATATGATCTCAGGACCGCTTATCGGTATGAAATTTGCCTCACTTTCACTGGCAACAGCCTTTGCTATCATGGTCTTACCTGTGCCAGGGGGGCCATAGAGCAGAACACCTTTTGGAGGGTCCACGCCGAGTTTGTCAAAAAGTTCCGGATGGCGCAGCGGGAGTTCTATCATCTCTCGCATCAGCCCCAGTTCCCTTTTCAGGCCACCGATATCTTCGTAGGATACTTCCTCACCGGCATCAGATTCTGCGGTTGGTTTATCCATCACTATTTGAGTTGTACGGCTCACAACCACGGGACCCTGGGGGACAGTTGATCTGACTATCAGAGTAATGGGATTGTTTACGGTCTCTATCCTTATCCTCTGTCCTTTTTCCAGAGGGCGGCCTTCCAGATTACGGTGTATGGAGCGTGATATCCTTTCCTGGGGGAAGGCGCGTGTAGGTGCAAGGGTAATTTTTTCAGCATCTTTCTCGATAACTCTTCTGACGGATACCTGGTCATCTATCCCAACTCTTGCATTGCTTCTCAGGTTACCATCAATGCGGATTATATTTTTTCCTTCATCATCAAGATTTGCAGGCAGGACCCTTGCATAGGCCCTTTTCTTGTTCTTACTTTTGATCTCGATAATGTCTCCGCTTAATGCACCGATCTGCTGCATAAGGTCATTGGAAAGCCTGGCGATGCCTCTCCCTGCATCACGATGGTTTGCTTCTGCAACACGGACAATAAGGTCTTCTGACATATCGATCACCTGTAGTGGAACATCAAAGGAAAGGCAGTAACAGAGATAAGAACTGCAGTATCCTCTACAGACTAAATTCTACTGTAATAGTATAAATAAAAGATGATGCAGTAGTGCTACTGCAAAAAGAGGATTGTGTGAGACCTTTCAGATCTCACTTTTTAATTTCTCGACAAGTTCCTGTCTGATTGTAGTGCTGCGGTCTCCTCCACAGACAATTCCTCGAACGCCGATGATAGTAGGCTGGATACGCTTCAGTGCAGGAATGTCATCGAACTTGATGGTTCCTGCAATCGCGGTCTCAAGTCCGCGGGAGTGCGCATCATTAACGAATTCGATGAGGTCATCTTCGCTCATGAACTCGAAGGTGGAACGACCGTCCTTGACACCGGTATCTACCATTACAAGGTCAACTCCCGCCTTTTCTCCGATCGCAGGGAGCAGTTTTGGATCGATGGAATCGATTCGCTCATAATCTGAATATCCGCAGGCAACGACCTTAATATCCATTCCCTTCAGGGACTGAGCGATACCTGTCATCATATCAAATGCCTGTTCCTCGGTCTTTACATCGTAGAGCCCGACCTTTACATAGTCTGCTCCTGCAGATGCTGCACCGTATGCTGCAAGTGCTGCGGTACCTGGCTTGTAGTTAAAGTCACCGAGTGCGGCGCTGATAGGTCTTTTCCCCTCGATCGCTTCCTTTACATCTCTGATGACCCATGGGAAATTTGCACCAAGTGAGCCTTCCTTTGGATTCTTGATATCAATTACATCTGCTCCGCCTTTGAGTGCAGACATTGCTTCTTCAGTGTTAGTTGGACTTACCAGTAATTTCATGTATTAGCCTCTTTTTTATAAGATGAAAATAAAGTATTGCTTAAATATGTTTCGAACTGTGTTTGTATTTGATGTATATAATCATAATGCTGTCCATGCACATGGAGGGGACCGCCGGAAGTACCGCCCGGTGCATGAGTCCAGTTCTATATGCACGACATCAGACCCTGAAGAGATCGTTCGGGATCTCCGTCCCAAAGAAGTGTATATTGCAGACCTTAACCGCCTTCAGGATCATGGAGTGGCTGATATCAACTTTGATGTCATCAGGGGTGTTTCAGATAAGGCAAAGACTATGCTTGATGCGGGAATCACTTCTTTTGAGGACATTCAACCCATAATAGACCTTGTACCTCATCCGGTACTTGGTACTGAGACCGCTTCCCTGGACACGATCTTGAAGATAGCTTCGGAATATCCTTTCAGGTTCAATGTGAGCATTGACAAGAAAGACGGTTTGATCCTGTCATCCGATCCATCAATGCCCTCTGACCCTTTCGAGATCATTGAGATCCTCAACGGTCTTGATATCAATGATGTGATCTTCCTTGACATGGATATGGTAGGTACCTCGGCAGGTTTCGATGCACAATTCTTAAGTCTTATAGCGGATGTTTGTGAACACGACCTCCTTCTTGGCGGAGGAGTAAGGGGTCCGGATGATATCAGGCAGCTTGAGAATATCGGTATCAAAGGCGCACTGGTGGCTACGGCCTTGCATAATGGCTCGATCCCTGTTACAATGTTACAATAAGAGGTTCAGACAAATTAAAGGATTATGACGGCATGGGATATGCTGTTCGTGACGGTATTGTAGTGGTGTTAAAGGACGCCATAATTCCTGACAACGCAAAAATCGGCGCAGTCTAATTTG
>JBNJIC010000071.1:0-10891 GCA_051749005.1 Halobacteriota archaeon
GACTGCACACAATCACACTGCTACTCATAATATCCTTTACTTTCATGATCAGATCTCCATTTTTGTTCTTACTTTATTTATGGCGAAGTTGCCGGCGTCCAGATACCGGTGGTCTCATCAAGACCACACATCATATTCATGTTCTGGATCGCCTGCCCTGAAGCACCTTTTACAAGATTATCTATCGCTGATATAACCACGATACGTCCATTATTTACATCTACTTCAAATCCGATGTCGCAGAAGTTCGAGCCCCTTACATTACCAAGAGAGGGAATGTCATCAAGTACTCTGACAAAGGGTTTGTCTTTGTAGAACTCTGAGTAGATACCTCTGACATCTTCCAAAGAAAGATCATCGTCTACGAAAAGGTGAGCCGTTGTGAGTATCCCTCGAATGGAAGGCACGACATGAGGTGTAAAGCTCACATTTGTCAGTTCGCCGTCCAGGCGATTCAGTTCCTGGAATATCTCAGCCCTGTGTCTGTGTGTTGTCAGCTTGTATGCCTGTACGTTCTCAGCCATGTTAGGATAATGGGATGCAGGCGTTGGATTGATTCCTGCACCCGTGATCCCGGATTTGGAATCGAAGATCGCTATTTTCAACAAGCCGGCATCTGCAAGAGGTGCTGCGGAAAGGATTGCTCCTGTGGGATAGCATCCCGGATTTGCAATGAATGACTGATCCTTTATCTCCGGATGAAGCTCCACAAGACCAAAGACCGCATCTCTTGGATCTGCATGTTCCATTCCATATACCTGTTCGAAGATTTCTGTCTTCAAACGATAATCTGCACTCAGGTCAATTACCTTCACGTCGTTGTCGATAAGCTCAGGAACTAGGTTCATTGCAGTTCCATGAGGAACAGCCACAAATACAACATCACAACGCTGTTTGATCTCTTCAGGATCAAGATCTTCGAACTTAAGGTCAACAAAACCACGCAGGTGTTTGTGAGTATCACTCACATCTTCACCGGATAAACGGCGGGATGTTGCCGCTTCAATGTTAACATTCGGATGGTTAAAAAGCAGACGCATCAGTTCGCCACCTGTGTAACCGGAGGCTCCGACTATTCCTGCATTGATCATATCTGTCATGCATTTATGTATAGTTCCAAGATTAATTAAGCTTGTTATGTTTAAGCTAATTTGTATGGCTGTACTTTGCTCCTTAGATTCAAATTGTGTTTAGCCACATATTTTATCTGCTTTTGGAAACATTACATTAATGAAAGAATCAAAGGAACATTAAATAAAATATAATTATGTTATATAGAAACTTTACTCAATTGTTGTATAAAAGACAAATGAGTAAATAATATTTTTAACCACTCCCATAAGAGAAACACATAATAGTATATAAGATAACATGATCGGTAAAGAAACAAATGTCTGATACAAACAAAATTCCTTCAGATATCCAGGTAGTAATTGGCCTGGTTCTGCTTACATGCATATTCATAATAGTTCCTTCTTTGAACAATACCCCCATAAGAACTGCACTTGGGCTCCCAATGTTGCTGTTCTTACCGGGGTATTCATTGATAGCAGCACTTTTCCCGGCAAGGGATGATCTGGACGGAATAGAGAGATTTGCTCTTAGTTTTGGTTTGAGTATTGCGGTAGTTCCACTCATTGGACTTGCACTCAATTACACAACATGGGGCATCAGGCTTTTTCCCATATTGATATCAATTTCAGCTTTTACAATAATAATGTCCATAGTGGCAGTTTTCAGAAGGAAGTCCCTTCCAGAGGATGATCAGTTCAACGTCCTATTTTACGAGACCTATGTTTCGTTAAAGGAAGAGGTCTCAAAGAAACCGGATAACAAGCTTGACAGAATACTGACAATCCTTCTGGTGATCTCAATATTAGCTTCAGTAGTAACTCTTGCCTACGTGGTTGTTACACCAAAGGAAGGGGAAAAGTTCACTGAATTCTACATCCTGGGACCTGATGGAATGGCCGAAGGTTATCCAACAGAACTGCAGTCTGGTCAGAACGGTACCGTGATCGTTGGGGTTGTAAACCACGAATATGCAGACACTGATTATTCTATAGAGCTAATGCTTGAAAATAATTCGCATCTCATGGAGCAGGAATTACTTCAAATAACCCTCCAACATAATGAAACGTGGGAAAAAGAAATAACATTTACACCGGAATCAGCAGGTGAGAACATGAAAATGCAATTCCTGCTCTACAAAGGCAGGGACATGGCGGAACCATATAGAAACCTCCATTTATGGATCGACGTGAGAGAGATTTGAAATGGATGATAAAACTGAATTTGAAGATTTTGTTGTGGAAAACGGATTCTTTGATAAAATGGAGACATTAGACAAATTCCAGATTGACATTCTTGTTGTAGCTATCCCTTCTGTAATGGTAATAATCGCAGAGATGTTACTATTTGCAGGCATGACAAAGTTAACTGTATGGACACACTTGCTCCTGCTGATAACTTTGACCTTTTCTACAATGATATTCAACGACAGGAAACAGCAGCATATAATCTATGCATTCATTCTACTGTCCCTGTTAAGAATAATCAATCTGTCAATGCCGGTTTTCTTTGAAACGACACTTTATTCCTTCGTATTCAGTTATGTGCCATTGACAATTCCAATATATGTTCTTGTCAAAGACCAGAACCTTACACTATCGGATCTTGGAATTAACCGAAATATAAGATATTATGATCTACCTCTCATTCTGATAGCAGCCGTTTTTATCGCAGCAGGCGAGTTTCTTATAATCAGACCCGATTACCTTATACCTGACCTTTCGCTACTGAACTTAATTAAGTTATCTATTGTAATGATACTTTATGTAGGGTTGATAGAAGAACTGATATTCAGACCAATATTACAAACAAAACTTCAGGAAATGGTAGGGAAGTATCAGGGACTAATACTTGCAGCCATAATTTTTGCAGTTATGCATTCCGGATATGGTACACCATACGCTATCATCTTTGCCGGGTTTGCAGGACTTATACTTGGAACTATTTACCTGCTAAGAAGAAATCTGATACTTGTGACCCTGACACAGGGATGTACAAACATAATGCTTTTTGGAATAATGCCTCATATGTTAGCTCCGGAACTGACGACATCGGATATTGTTAGAGAAAATGGCATGATTATATCTGGATCAATATTGTTGATAACATTGATAATTTCAATTGGGTACATAAAATTAAAAAGGAAAAATAATTCTGACAAAAATAATTTAACAAATGTAAGTTCAGTTTCAATTAATGGTCAGAAAGATCAAAAATAATTAAATTTCATAAAATCTTAAAGAATACCACTAATGTTCAATAAAGGGGAAGACAAATGCTAACAGGCATAATTTCAGCTACCACTTATGTATCATCCACCATAGTGGTAATTATGAATGAGACAGGATTACCTGAATATGATGTACTGACTGTTATTGTTTTTATAGTTATTTTGTACGCAAAAGAGATCCTGTCCGCATCAAAGTACTGGACAAGACCTTTAGCCACCTCTCTTAATATGAGTATATTCACACTTCTCATAGTCTTTGCAAGCATTGTGACATTCAAGATCACTGAAATAATTTAAGAAGAATGGATAATAAGACATAGCTATTCTCTTTAAAGGCATAATATCCCTTAATAGTAAATTATGAACTGACTTTTGCAACAATCTTTTGCAAGAGGAAAGATTGTTCATTAGCATAAAAGGTCATCAGAAATAGAGATTCATCCCTGAGGATCGACTTCAATTTAAGTCTCCGGAACGATTTATGAAGCTTAAGTTACATTACACAGAGGGCAGAATTATACAAAGGAGATAAAATGAGCATAACTAAGAAAATATACCTCGCAGCACCACTTTTTTCTCAGGCCGAACAGGAGTTCAACCGGAAGCTGGGAAATGAACTGGAAGTTCTCGGATTTTCGGTTTTTATGCCCCAGGAGGATTCCAACGACACAGAAGCTGCAAGAGAGGAGATGAACTCCAATAACATATTCAAACTAAACGTTGAAGCCATTGATGTCTGTGATATACTAATAGCTGTTCTTGATGGCGGTACAGATGTAGATTCAGGAACTGCCTGGGAGATAGGGTACGCCTATGCAAAAGACAAGATGATAATAGGCATTAAAACTGATTTCAGGACACTTGGCCCCGAAGGTCTTGTAAACCTTATGATCGAGAAATCTGCAAACGAACTTGTGACAAGTGTCGAAGATCTTCTGAAAACTATGAAAAAGTACAGTTAAGAGAAAACGGATCCTCTTAACTCACAACATTAATTGAACTTTTCTTCTTCAACCTCGCCCCGGGGAGCGATCTCTTTGAATATTTGCCCTTCGAAACAGTAGATCTGTGCACCTGTAAGCCAGGCATCATGCGCCAGACCTGCCTTCAGACATGTCTGGTTAAGGAAATCGATAGCATCAAAGTCATTCTCCGGAGCCACCTGTGGCAGAAGCAGACCCTGATAGAACCCGTTCTTTGCAATAAGGCCATGACGACCTATCTCGATAACATCAGGTAATTGCTTTGGAGGCACATCGATAAGTTCTGGCTGTGTAAGAATGGTTACCTCCACAACAACGTCATTCATCTCAGAATAATCCACTGCAGGGAAACGCGGATCTCCTGTTGCTGCCGATATAGCAGAATCAATAATTGCTTCACTTAAAGATAAATCAGGATAGGGATGACCAATACATCCCCTCAGCTCACCATCGATTGTCAGCGTCACGAAGACCCCGCGCAATTCATCGAAAACTTCCGGCAAACCTGAAACCTGCATCTTTTTGCCAGTCTCAAGGAACATTTCGATAGTATCCCTTGCAAGACCTACGGCCTTCTTACCTTCAGAATCACTTAGCAAATTCAACCCCCTTATCGTATTCATTTTATTTCCAGATATCTCTTAGAAGCCACTGTTAAGGCTTCAATTCCCGGAAGTTCGTCCCCTGCAAGGAAATCGATACATGCCCCACCACCGGTACTGATATGTGAGAACTTTTCCTCATAACCGATATTCCTTACCTCTGCAGTGATGTGACCCCCGCCTGCAATGGAATAGCCGGCATTTGCTGCAGCTTTTATGATCTCAAAGGTACCTATCTCAAAACCATCTACCTCTGCAACGCCTGCAGGACCGTTCAGGACAACTGTCTTGGCATTCTCTATCTCACTTGCATATGCAACAATGGTCTCAAGACCAATATCATTTATTGGAAGGTTCTTTGAAGCAACCTCTGCGATCTTAACATCGATCCTTGTTCCATTATCGTTCAGTGCAGCATCACGGGGCAGGCCGATCTTTCCATCAAACTTATCAAGGACCTCTTTAGCCCTGTCTATCTGTTCAAGATATCCCTGGGATTCTATGAACTTCATGTTCGGTTCACCAATATCAATTCCTGAAGCTGCCAGCATTACATTTGCCACAACACCTGTCACAAGTACCCTGTCAGCACCCCCACCTGAGAGAACGTTCTCCGCAACCCTGATGGAATCATCAACTTTTGCACCACCAAGCACGAATATGCAGGGGCATTCACTACCTTCAAGGCTCTTTCCGAGAGCTTTAACCTCACGTTCCATTAATCGTCCTGCACCACTTGGAAGAATGCCGGTGAATCCAACGATCGAAAGCTGTGAACGATGGGATACTGCAAAAGCATCATTTAGGAAAATATCAAAAAGAGGTGCCAGCCGTCTGACCATATGAGTGTTCTGATGTTCGCTCACAGGCCTTTTAAGGGATTCTTCAGAATAGAAACGGACATTCTCAAGAAGAATCACATCCCCTTTTTTCATTGCAGATATACTTGACCTTGCATATGTGCCAAAGATATCATCAATATATGTCACTTTGCGACCAAGGTAACCAGACATCTTTCGGGCATGTGCTTCCATGGTGGAAAAATCGTTCTTCCCGGGGCGGCTCTGGTGGGCAAGAAGGACAACTTTTGCATCCTCAAGGTCCCTCAGAGTTGGTATATGACTATGTATCCTCATGTCGTCAAGGATTCCACCTTCCAGATCCATAGGAGAGTTCAGGTCCACCCTTACAAGAATTGTTCTGTCCTCAATATCAAAATCGTCGATCGTGAGAAAATCTTTAGCAGTCAAGGTATTCATCACCAGTATCACTAATTGAATTAGTAAGATAATTTTATTTTAAATTTGAATGAATGCGATGCACGTCTTATATAGCAATTGTATATTTATCTATATCCATTTGAAACCATTCGGATATCACATTCCCATAATTGAAATAAGACCATCAACATCCACATTGTTCTCTATAAGCTCGACCATACGTCCAAGTTTGTGCTCTTTCCTGAACCTTGCACGTCCGATAAGCCCCTCCATCCTGCCTATCGTGGACATGGTATCGCCGCGAACAAGTATCACAGGGATCCCTGCCTCGTCCGCACTTCCAAGTACTGCGGCACTTGGCTGGAGATTGCCCGTGAGTACAAGACCCTTCACATGCGCTTCAATTGCTGCCATCTGTATATCTGACCTGTCACCTCCGGTTATGACAATAGAATCAGGGGTACGTCGGAAATACTTGATCGCCGCGTTAACCTCCATTGCACCTACAAGGTAGTGTTCCACAAGATCTTCAAGGTGCTCTGAACCGGCAAGTACCTCTGCATGGAGGTCTTCCACGATCTCTGAGATAGGAACTGAGCGAAGAGTGGAGTCCTTTGGCAGAACACCAACGACATTGATACCTTTATCCTCAAGGAAAGGTACCACCAGTTCACAGACATAGGATATTTGACTCTCATCAACCTCATTGAGGATAATGCCTGCGAGCATTTCCGGATCATGTATCAGTTCAATATCACAGAGAATACGATCCACAGCATAGACGGAATCATAACGTGTTACCAGAAGCATCTTTGTACCTATTATGGTGCTTACCTGTGGATCGGAAAGGCCATACATTGCACCTCCGCCGATACCGCCGGTGCCTTCGATGAGAACAACATCCCTGTCTTTTGAAACTGCAGTGAATGCATCAACAAGGGTCTTATCGAAATGCTTATCAACGCCTGCAAGCGCATCCTGCGCGAGGTTGTCGGTCAGCAATATGGGAGTGATACGATTGGCATCATCTTTCAGGTCAAAGACCTTACGCATCTGTTCAGCATCCTCATCGGAAAGGACACCGTTAACATCCACCAGCATATTGCCGATCGGTTTCATGTAGCCCACAGAATATCCTTTATTCCGAAGGATCATACCAATTCCCATACAAAGAGAACTTTTTCCCGAATACTTTTCAGAGGAACTTATCAATATAGAAGCCACATTAACCACCTTTTCATCCTGCTATAACAATATCAAATATCAAAGTCAACATGTTCATTCACTCCCCAGTGTGAGCCTGATGTCCATTGCAACACAGCCCTGACCTTCAGGCATAACCATCAGAGGGTTGATCTCAAATTCGAGGATCTCAGGAAAGTCCATTACCAGTTGTGAGATCCTGCAAAGTGTATCTGTAATTGAACCAAGGTCAGAAGGATTCTCACCGCGCACGCCTGTCAGTAATGGATATGTCTTGATAGAAGAGATCATCTTTTTGCAGACATCTTTTCCTATCGGGGCAACACTGAAAGAAACATCCTTGAGCACCTCTACATAGGTTCCCCCAAGACCGAACATCAGCAAAGGGCCGAACTGGACATCCCTGTTCATACCAATGATCACTTCTTTACCTCCTGTGACCATCTTTTGTATCTGCACACCCGATACAACTGCATTTGGCATGTACCGCTTCACATCCGACATCATTGTGTGATATGCCCTTTCAACATCATCCCTGTTCTCCAGACCAATGCGAACGCCACCTACATCGGTCTTATGTGATATATCAGCGGATAGTATCTTCATTACCACAGGATATCCCATCTCCTCGCAGGCATCGATAGCCTCCTGAAGGATCTTAACATTGGATGTGCCCACGGTAGGGATGCCATATGCTTTGAGGATATCGAACGATTCCAGTCCAAGAGTATGCCTGTTCTCTGAACGTGCTTTGCTCAAAATAGAAGATACGAAATCCCTGTCAACATCAAATTGTTCAATTTCCGGATCAATCCGCTTCCTTATCACCCCATAATTGCAAAGTGCTGCCATGCTTGAAACAGCTCTTTCAGGAAAAGCGTAATTGGGGATCTGGTGCCGTTCAAGTATTTCCTCCCCTTCCTCGATCCTGGTGCCGCCAACAAAGCTGCAAAGAATAGGCTTTCTGGAGGAAACTGCCTTTTCTGCAACCACTTCAGCAATGTTCTTTACGTCTGTCATTGCCTGTGGTGAAGTAAGTACGATTATACCATCAACATTGGGATCAGTAAGGATCGTCTCAAGTGCATGCCCGTAGATGTCCGGATGTGCATCACCAAGCACATCCACAGGGTTGTAGAAACTTGCTGCTGGAGACAGTTTTTCCCGAAGGCTGTCAATGGTGGATCCTTCAAAGGAGGACAGTGAAAGACCTGCATAATGGCATGCATCAGCGGTCAGTATTCCCAGACCACCTGCATTGGTAACTATGGCTATGTTCTTGCCTTCCGGTACTGGCTGGCTGGAAAATGCACGCATGTAGTCAAGCATTTGCTCAACGGAATCTGCCCTCATCACACCACTCTGTGAAAATGCAGCATTATAGGCCTCATCAGAACCTGCCAGCGTACCGGTGTGAGAGGACACTGCCCTTGAACCCACGGCAGTCCTGCCTGACTTTACTACAACAATAGGCTTTTTGTGTGATACCTCACGGGCGATCTCCATGAACTTTGGTCCGTCCTTCACCCCTTCAAGGTAAGCTGCTATCACCGAAGTGTCGCCATCATCGACCATTTCGAGAAGGAAATCGTTCTCTGAAAGGTCTGCCTTGTTCCCAAGACTTATAAACTTCGAAAATCCGACCCCCTTGGCATCCGCCCAGTCAAGCGTCGAAGTACATATCGCACCGGATTGGGACATCATTGCAATGTTTCCTTTCTTTGCCATGGATGCAGCAAAGGAAGCATTCAGGCCGGAGCCGGTGTCAATGATGCCAAGACAGTTGGGACCTACCATCCGCATCCCGTACTTATTGACGATCTCAGTGCATCTTCGCTCCAGTTTCGCCCCTTCGATACCTGCCTCCTTGAAGCCGGCAGAAATAACCACAACGTTGCTTACCCCTGCAATACCGCATTTTTCCAGTTCATCCGGAACCAAAACTGCTGGAAGGACAACTACTGCAAGCTCAGCGGTATTCGGAGCTTCAAGGATGGTCGGGTAACACCGCAGACCTAGGATCTCATCTGCCTTCGGGTTTATAGGAATGATCTCACCTCTATAGCTCCCAATCAGATTATCGAGTACCGCCCGCCCCACTTTGCCCTTAGTACGGGAGGCACCAATTACGGCTACAGATGCTGGTTCAAATAATTTTTCAAGCATTGTGATACCTGCAATATTCTACCTAATATTGAAGATAAAGGTAGATAACAGTTTTTATTTGCTGTTGCTTAAAATATTAGATAAAATATGGATCAAACAAGTATATAATATCAATAAATTTGACATTCATATCATAGCATCTGTCCCACTAACAGGCGTTTACGCCTTGTCTACTTCGTCTGTCCATCATACACGATGGTATCCTCGTATACTACGTCACACTAAGCACTCAAAAAAGTCTGAGGTTTAACACTTAAGCGAGAACTCCCCCTCCTCAAGCAGCCGAAGGCTGATAGGTGGGGATGAGAGCGTACTATAGAGTATGAAAACGATATCGTATACTAACACTTAACTAGTTTTGATACATTTATGAAGTTTGGGTATATTATATGCAGTTAACGTTACCGATCCATATTAAACCTACTCCTGAACAAGAATCTGTTCTATGGGATCTTTCTGAAAAGTGTAGGTTGGTCTATAATTTCGGGTTAAGTGAACGACGTGATGCATATAAAAACAAAACCAGAATCAGTTACAATAAACAACAAAACGATCTGCCTAAACTTAAGCAACAGTATCCTGAATACACGTGGGTATATTCGAAAGTGTTACAGGGTACTCTGAAATGTCTTGATAATGATTACAGATCCTTCTTCAAATTGAAAAAGAATAAGGACAAAAAAGCAGGATTACCTGGGTTCAAAGGTAAACAGTATTTTACTACGATGATATACAACCAATCTGGTTTTGAGATGATCGATTCAAACGGTCATACTGTTATACATAAATCAACGGATACCAGGATCAACAAACCAGATTCATGTTATGATAAACAAGATAAATTGTACATTGATTTTTCACATAAACATCCATCTGGGATACCTTTGAAATTCGAATTACCTGCAGCTTTGCTTGAGGAAAGAATATTCAAACATGCTACGGATATCGATCAGGTCAATATTTATCAGAAGGATAACAAGTTCTACATTTCCATTACTTACGAAGTACCACCAACCCAGTTCAACAATAATGATACATATCTTGCTATTGATATTGGTACGACCAAACAAACCATGGTTGACTCGGAAGGTAACTTTACAGAACTCGTGAACCGACGACCCGATAAATACTGGGAACCTAAAGTTCAACAGATCCAGGCAAGACGGGACCATTGTCTTAAGAATAGCAGGAAATGGAAGTTGTTGCATGGAAATCTGGGTAGGATGAAACGGAAATCATCCAATCAATTGAAAGATAACCAGCATAAAATTACCAAACGTATTGTTGAAAATACGGATGCTAATGTTATTGTCATGGGAAAACTGGATGTAAAACAAATGGCATCAAGTAAACCTGGTGACAGGAAATATAACAAAGGTATACATCGAGGTACCCATAACTCAGGACATATGGGAC
>JBNJIC010000072.1:0-10723 GCA_051749005.1 Halobacteriota archaeon
CTTTTTTGATGTTCTTTTCGACAATGGACAATCTGTTCTTATCGACTTTGAGGCCGGCCAGTTGTTCTATGAACCAGATAGATTTAACATGGTCATCGGGTGCAAGTTTCCAGTCGGTCTTTTCGATATAATAATCGATACCGTCTGCGTATCGCATAAGTTGAACCCGGACATCTTCGCTGATCCATCCAAGTTCCTCATAGTAGGACAGGATGTCTGCGAGGTGGTTTCTCCCAACGAGTTCCATTAGGAATTCAAGCCATTCCATACAAAGTTTCATGTTGGTGGAATTCTTGCTAATATTGTTCAGCTGGATATTTTCTCCGTTTGCACGGTAGCTTCTTGCGCCAAGGTTCTTGAACTCCTTTTCAACGAAATCTGTCAGTGATTCAAGCTCATCCCTGAGTAATCTGTCCTGCTCTTCGCTGTCGTTCCTTAGTTCCTTGTTCGCATTGTGCGTCTTCTCCACACCTCTGATAAGGTCGGATGTGACTGATCGAAGTTCAAGCATTCTCTTTTGTGATTCTTCCTGAATAATGTTCAGTGTGGAAAGGGTCTGGTCCAGCCTGTCGATACGTTTGTTTGTTTCAAATATCTCTGCAGATCTTGAATTACTGAATTCTGTAAGTTTCTGCATTTGTTTCAGCATGATACCGTAAGAGCCCGTAAGTTCTGTAATGTTCTGCTCAATGGTATTAAGACCTGTCTTAAGTTCAGCATTGTCTGTGTGGATGCTTTCCAGCGTAACTTCGAACTCATTTAGGCGCTCTTCCAGGCTTTCTATCTTTTTTGTGGATTCATCAACTCTCATATTGATGATCGAATTGAAGCTATCTTCATCTTTTTTGATGGATTCCACTGAGCTTTCAAGTTCGGTTATAGTTCCTGTAAGTTCTTTAACATCCTTTCCAAGTTCTTCATTGCCTTTCTTTGAATCAGCGAGTTTCTCTTTTATTTTCTGAATATCTTCAGAGGAGTAGCTGATGTTGGGATCTTCGGTAAATTCAACTGTATTATCTGTTTCTTCTGTTTCCTCAAAACCGGATGCAATATCTGGTGAGGATTGTTCAGCTTTGAGCTCTTGTTTCTTTTGGACAGATTCGTCTTCATTATTTTGAGGTTCAATGGGTATGACTTTCCTGATCTCTTCCAGTTCTACATTCTCTGCATTTTCATAGTTTGTAGGTATGTTGGTTTTGGTAGTGGCATCAATATCCCTATTGATCGTATTAACTGTAGTAACCTCAGTTCTTTGCTCAGCTCTTTCTTCCGGTTCAGGAGGTTGCCACTCTTCCATACGATCTATAAGCTTTTTCTTTTGAGTGAAACGTTTGAATGTATTTTTGATCAATGTCAGAAGGTTGTTCGCACTCCCCTCACTCCGGCTTGTGTTATTTTCTTCCTGAAGTCTGTCTTCACCCTTTGATCTCATGTCAGGAGTTGAAGGTGGGAACAATGGAGTGCCTGGTTCCTGCTTTCTTTCCTTACTGTAAGGTTTTTGACCTAATTCTTCAGGTTGTGTGAATGGAGAAGTTGATGGGGTTTCCGGCATATCTTTAAAATGATCAATCCCGGGCCTCTGAGCTGGTTGATCAGTTTTATCATCGGGTTTAAAATTTTCTGCATATGATAAAAAAGATGTATTTTCGTGTTCATCTTCTATGGGGAGTTCCGGTTCGAATAAAGGCAATGGTTTTTTTCGCAACCCGTTGCCATTCGTAGTCAGATCGTTTCCATCCTGCAATTCGGATACTTGACCTTGTTCTTTATTTTTCATATCTTCATTAGAGGGGAAAAATGATTCGGAATTACTCAGGGATGGGTTCAGATCATCAATTACATTGATAATTGGAACTTCCTGCTTGGGATCTTGTTGACCTACCGGGTTAACATGGATATTGCTATCTGCAACATTTATGTTGTTATGGTTACTTTGTTCACCTATGGGAGTAACGGTTGCATTTTCCGGAAACACAGCTCCAGCTATAGCTCCTGTTCCAAAAGGAGATATTTTTGGTTTTTCTTTTTCATTTCCCCATGGTGATTCACTCATTGCAGACCAACTTTTAAGATCGGTAAAATTGCTCTCCGGGGTCTGTAAGCTTGTAAACAAGCCCGTTATATCCTCAGATGATGCGCGATCCTATTAAATTTGCATAGCTCTGCTTATTATATGTTTGATTTTTATTTAAGGCTTACTGATTATTATGATGATGAGATCACGGGTAAGTAGTGTGACTCTTGCATCTTAGATGTTTAGGTAGCCCTTAATATTGAAGTAAATTAAAAGATAGCCTAAGACCAGCATTCCAAGTGAAACTATCCATGCCCATCTCAATATTCGAGCAAGGTTCTCAGGTTGAGTTAAAATAAAAAAAAGTTTGTCGGCCATATTTGGCCGATCATGGGATTTCTGCTGCATGAGAAAGCCTTATGCTTTGATCCTCTTCAAACGGAATGTGTTCTCTCTTTCCATTTCTTCAAGACGGAGACTGATGAAGCTCATGGATTCCTTGAGTTCAGGTATGACCTTGAACTCAAGTGCATTAACACGCCTCTTTGTCTTTTCGATATCATCAAGAAGCTTCTTCATAGTTGTCTCGATCTCTGCTGCCAGAATGATCTTTTCAACCAGAACTTCATATGAATCGACAGCTTCGTCAATGTAAGAGCTTGTTCCGATAATTCCGTATCCGCGCTTGTTTATGGGTTTACGTACACTTGAGGATTCGATCTTTGGCACTACTACACCCATGATATTGTGGCTTTCGAGTTCGATCTGAGGTGCATCTTTCATTGCAAATGCTGTGGATCTGACAGTTATTTTGCCTTCCACAGATTCTGCGATACCGATCTTCTCATTGGCCATTTCATAGGCAGCATCCAACTCAGAGCGTACATCCTTTGCCTTGGTTAAGATATCAAAGAACTCAAGTATAAGACCATCTCTCTTCATTTTCAGCAGCTTATGGCCACCTTCTGAGAGCTTGATCTTCTTCTTCATTTCAATGAGTTCTGATCGAGTTGGTTTAACGTCCTTTGCGCCCATTATAGATCCCTCGCTACAGCATCACTCGCTGGTCTTGTGAGCAGGGTGATACTTTTCAATGTACTTGTTATCGATCCTTGAAAGCTGTGCTTCAGGCATTTCTGAAAGGATCTCCCATGCTATTCTAAGTGTATCATCGATGGAACGGTCCTCATCTCTGCTCTGACGTACAAACCTGTCTTCGAACAGATCTGCGAACTCAAGAATTGTCCTGTCTCTTTCAGAAAGTGCTTCCTTACCGACGATAGCAACAAGTCCACGAAGGTCACGACCTTCTGCGTATGCTGCATACATCTGGTCAGATACTGCCTTGTGATCTTCCCTTGTCTTTCCTTCTCCGATACCGGAGTTCATTAAACGGGACAGTGATGGCAATACATTGATAGGTGGGTAGATACCCTTCCTGTGAAGTTCACGGGAAACTACGATCTGTCCTTCTGTGATGTAACCGGAAAGGTCAGGGATCGGGTGTGTGATATCGTCACCAGGCATTGTAAGAATAGAGAACTGGGTAACAGATCCCTTAAGTCCTTTGATAACACCTGCTCTCTCATAGAGGGATGCAAGGTCAGTGTACATGTAACCTGGGTAACCACGTCTTCCTGGTACCTCTTCTCTTGCTGCACCCATCTGACGCAGTGCTTCACAGTAGTTTGTGATGTCTGTCAGGATTACGAGTACGTGCATGTCGTGTTCGTATGCGAGGTACTCTGCAGCTGTAAGAGCCATCCTTGGTGTGATGATACGCTCGACAGCAGGGTCATCTGCAAGGTTAAGGAACACAACAGCCCTTTCAAGAGCACCTGTCTTCTCGAAGTCCTCCATGAAGTACTGTGCTTCTTCGTTGGTGATACCCATTGCAGCGAAAACTACTGCGAAATCTTCTTCGCTACCAGGAACCTTTGCCTGTCTTGCGATCTGAAGTGCGATCTCGTTGTGTGGCAGACCTGATCCGGAGAAGATAGGAAGTTTCTGTCCTCTTACAAGACTGTTTGTACCATCGATTGTAGAGATGCCTGTCTGGATAAAGTCTTCTGGTGGCATCCTGGAATATGGGTTCATTGATGCACCATTGATGTCCACTTTCTCGTCAGGAACGATACGTGGTCCGCCATCGAGTGGTTCACCTGATCCCGAGAGGATCCTTCCAAGCATGTCCTTTGATACAGGGAGCTTGATGGTATCGCCACTGAAGACAACACCGGATTCCTCGTTGAGTCCGCCTGTTCCTTCGAAAACCTGAACGACTACCATGTCTGCAGATGTGTCAAGTACCTGCCCTCTCTTTGTGGTTCCGTCAGGCAGGTTGATCTGGACAAGTTCATTGTAACCCACAGGTTCTGTTTTCTCAAGGAAGATAAGAGGTCCGGAAACCTCTACGATCGTTTTGTATTCTTTGGTCATGTTCAGTTGCCTCCGAGCTGAGCGAATTCTTCATCCATTTTTGCCATGACTTTTTCAAGTTCTCCATCGAAATCCTCTTCGAACTTGACCTTTGCAAGTTCATCCTTTGATTCGATAGTGATGATCTTGTTCATTGGAATTCCTGAATCAAGTGCAGCTGTTGCCATCTCACCGTATTTTGTGATTGACTTGAGAAGCTTGTACTGCTTGTCAAAAGGACAGTAGGTGTCAACAGGGTGGAACGCATTCTGCTGAAGGAAGTATTCCCTTACCATACGTGCGATCTCAAGTGTAAGCTGCTGGTCTTCCGGAAGTGCGTCTGAACCGACGAGCTGCACGATCTCCTGAAGTTCGGATTCCTGCTGCAAAAGGTCCATTGCATTGTCTCTGAGCTCTGTCCAGTCGGATGCTACGTTCTCACCGAACCAGCCCTCAAGTGCCTGGGTGTACAGACTGTAACTTGTCAGCCAGTTAATGGATGGGAAGTGTCTTCTCTGTGAGAGCTTTGCGTCAAGAGCCCAGAACACTTTTACGATACGAAGTGTGTTCTGTGTGACAGGCTCGGAGAAGTCACCGCCAGGTGGCGATACTGCACCAATGACCGTGATGGAGCCTTCAAGTCCGGCAAGTGATCTTACAGAACCTGCACGCTCATAGAATTCAGAAAGCCTTGCTGAAAGATATGCCGGATAACCTTCTTCTCCAGGCATCTCTTCAAGCCTTGATGAGATCTCTCTCATTGCTTCTGCCCATCGTGAGCTTGAGTCGGCCATGAGGGATACATCATATCCCATGTCTCTGTAATATTCTGCAATTGTGATACCAGTGTAAACAGATGCCTCACGAGCAGCTACGGGCATGTTGGATGTGTTTGCGATAAGAACTGTCCTCTCCATGAGTGGACGGCCTGTCTTAGGGTCTTCGAGTTCAGGGAACTCGTTCAGTACCTCAGCCATCTCATTACCGCGCTCTCCGCAGCCAATGTAGACCACAATGTCTGTGTCACTCCATTTAGCGAGCTGCTGTTGTGTAACTGTCTTTCCGGATCCGAACGGACCTGGAATTGCAGCGGTACCGCCCTTTGCTACAGGGAACATACCATCAAGGATCCTCTGACCTGTGATCAGTGGTCTGGTTGGGGTGAGCTTCTTAGCTGAAGGACGTGGTCCTCGTACCGGCCACTTCTGCATCATTGAAATCTCGGTTCCATCAGTGAGCACACATACGGTCTCGTCTACCTTGAAGCTTCCGCTCTTGATCTCTTCCACTGTACCAGAGACTGTTGGGGGGACCATTATCTTGTGCTCGATGTTCACTGTTTCCTGAACAACACCGATAACATTTCCTCCCTCCAGGACGTCGCCTTTGCTTACAGTTGGCTTGAATTCCCATGTCCTTTCACGGGAAAGTCCGTTTGCAGTTACTCCTCTCTCAATGAAGTTGCCCATTTTTTCCTGCAACACCTGGAGAGGTCTCTGAATACCATCATAAATACTTTCTAATAATCCGGGTCCAAGTTCCACGGATAAAGGCATACCAGTGTTCATTACAGGTTCTCCCGGTTTGATACCGGATGTATCCTCATATACCTGAACAGTGGCCTTTTCGCCTTCGATCCTGATGACTTCGCCCATCAGTCCTTCGTGACCTATTTTGACCACATCGTACATTTTTGGTTTAATACCTATAACTGTGACGACCGGTCCTGCCACGCGATAAATTTCACCATTTACTTCCACAGATCTACACCTACCGATTGTTTTATCTTTTCCCTTAAGTTTGAGCTTTCACCAGTTCCTCCGAGAGTAACGACTGTTGGCTCAACAGACTCACTTAGAGTGTCTCTCAAAATTTCCGGTAGTTTGTTAACGTCATCGCCATGCATGACAAATATGCCGACATCTGAATCCTCAAGTACCTTTGTAACCACTGATTCCAGTTCATCATCATTGGCTTCGTATATCTTTTTAACACCAGCCAGTCTGAATCCTATAACAAACTCGCTGTTACCTACTACTGCTAATTCCATTAGATCACCAAATGGTTCCTGATAATTTCTTCATCAAGGTTTACTGCCTTTCCACGTATGATTATACGTAAGTTGTTAACCTCGTTCTTTTTGTTCAGGATATAATCCATGATTGGAACAATAGAAAGTGGGTACATATGTGAAAAGCTTGCAGCTGACTTGATGCTGTGTTTTGTGAGTTGGTTTTCCAGCTCCCCCAATGATTCCATTTCAGGTTTCACAATATCGGAGATGTTCTCCCAGCTAGGATACTTCTCAAGTGACTGTACAAACTCACTAAATGAAAGTGGCAATAGCTTTTCAATTTCTTTCCTGCTAATATGAAGACCGCCATCAAGTATAAGGTCTGTAATTTCATCCTCTTCGACACCGGCGTTCTTTAACCTGAAAAGAGTGCTCAGGTTCTTGCTGTCGATCTCAGTACGGATAAACTTTGCGAACAGCTTACTATCCTTTGATTTAGGATCTCCTATTGCATTGAACAAGCCGCCGTAGTACATCTTGTCAAGCTGGTTTTCAATAGCAGAGAGGTTTGTACCATCATATCCTTTTAAGATCGGGTAATAATCGGTTCCAATGAGAGCATCGATGACGCTTTCATAGGACTCTTTTTCTGCAAGGCTTGACAAAAATGAATAAGACAGTTGTCCGGCGGAAACAAGGCTATACTTGATCTCTTCTATTGATGCATCACAGTACTTTCCACGCAGAATTGTCTTGATGCTCCATATATCATATTTCTTAAGATATTCAGAGATCAGGAAGTTGAGTTCCCCTTCTGAGATACTGATAAGCTTTGTGAATGTGACTGCAAGGTTCCTGTTCAACGCATGTTCGAACAAGTCCACTCCATCGTATACTCTTGCCAGCTCATCGACATCCTGCTTGTATTGTGATTCTTCAATGAAACGGGTGATCTCATCGATTCCCATGTTCATAAGTCGGGGATAGGTTTCCTTTGGAAGAAGATTGCTCTTCATTGCCCGAACACGTGCAGTCACGTATGCGTAATTAGAGCCACCATGTTTCGGACTACTTTTTCCTCTGAATTTTTGCAAAAGCCGCATTTAAAAATCACCCGAACAAGATATCAGATGTCTGTTTCAATGATTGCTCATTAACGTTCTTCAGGATTATGTCATATGTATAATCCAGACGAACTGTTCCATCGCCGTTCTCAATGATCACGCCACCAATACAGTTGATATTTCCGGCATATTCAAGTGAGGACAACTTTCTGACAAGCTCTTCAGAGTCTTTGTTTGAATATATCTTGCTGCCACTGGCTTCATTCTTTTCAATGATTGCCTTTAACAGTTCTTCCTGTTTCTCTTCAGGAAGTGATACTATAAACTCCTCTGCATTTCTGTATACTTTGTCAAGGACTTCTTTGCGGGCATTAAGCATTGCACGTTTGACTTCCAGGTTTGCACTGGATATTTCTTGCTGGCGTAATCTTGCGATATCATCTTCTGCTTTTGCCAGACGGTCGCCCATGATATTCTTTGCAGTCTGCCTTGCTTCATCAAGTATTTGGGATACTTCTGCATCAGCATTTGCATTGATCATGGTTACTTCTGCCTGTGCGGCATCCATGATATCTTTAATAACTGTTTCGAGTCCCATGCTCTGACACCTTCAAAGAATTTAAGAGCAAAAGTGCTCTCAAATTAACTTAGCTTATAAGCAGTGCGACGACAAGTCCGAAAATGACGATTGTCTCTGGAATTACAGTAAGGATCAAACCTTTACCGAAGAGGGCCTCGTTCTCTGCCATTGCGCCGATTGCTGCTGAACCGATGTCCTTTTCTGCAATACCGGATGCAAGTCCTGTAAGTCCTACTGCGAGTCCTGCTCCGATTGCCTTTAATCCTGCTGGGTCCATCATTGTTGCTGTTGTTGCTGCGTCTACCATTTGTTCATTCCTCCGTGTATTGTCTAATATATCCGAATGGGTTGTATTTTCTTCCGCCACCTTCGTAGAATTTTCCAAAGAATTCTACATACTGCAACCTGAGTGCATGTAATCCGGGGGCTATTATACTCAGGACTGTGTTTAAAGCATGTCCGAATATAAATACTATTATTGCACCGATAGCTGCTACGATCCCGCCCTGAGGCCAGATCATATCAAATGCTATTAGATTGACAGTTGATGCAATATAAATTGATGACAATCCTACTGCGATCAAACGAGTGTAGGAAAGTGCATTACTTAAAAGTGCAGGTAATTCGATAGGTCCTTTCACGCCTTCTCCTTTTACGAGCATGACGAATCCGATAAGGAACACTATGATTCCTATTATCTCAGTAGGTACCACTCCGGTGTAACCGAGCACTGCCAGTATTATACCAAGTTCTACTACGATCCAGCTTCCTTTTTCAAGTATCGCTGCAGTAAAACCGTGTTTTTTGTTTTCGTTTATAAATCCAAGTAAGTATCCAAAGTTTATATGAAGGAAACCGATGAATGCTGTTACACCGATCAATGTCATAACAAGGTGGGTACGGTGGATCGGGTATGTGACCATTTCTCCTGCTATCGGGGATACGAAAAGATTAATTGTTTCAAATCCTGCGATAAGTCCTGGTGCTGATCCATGGGCAGTGTGATAACTTGCAAGCGGGAATCCAAGGATCTCTCCGTATAGGATACCAAATATCAATGTTGATATCTGACAGTAGATAAGTACGTTCATCAGAGGCTCTAAAGCATCTGATTTTACCATCTTCTTGATCGCGAATGCAAGTGTCAGTAGAATCAATGCGTATCCGATATCACCAAGGATCATTCCATAGAACAGTGGGAATGATATAAATATAAGTGAAGTTGGATCGATCTCTTTGTACTTTGGACGGGCATAAAGGTCCATTATTGTTTGGAATGGCCTCGCTGCTTTCGGATTATCATATTCGATAGGTATGATGTCAGTATCTTTCTTCTCGATCTCCTGTACTGATACATAAGCTCGTCCGTTGGTAGCAGTGCTTACAATGTTCTCCAGCTTTGAAACGCTTTCTTCCGGAACCCATCCATCAATGATGAATGTGTGTTCTGATGTTGCGATCCTGACTGGTGCTTCTGCTTTCTCGGATTTTATAGAGAGTACTTCATCAATGGCAAGTATGAATTCTGAATATTTGTCTTTGATCGCCTGCATATCTGTTTCTATTGCATCGATCTGTTGCCGGATTTTTGCTTCCTCAGCTGTAAAGCCTGTGATTAACTCCTGTGGCTTTCCGGTTACATCCGGGACCCTGAGCTCTCTGAACTCAAAGTTCGAGAGTACTTCTGAGGCCTTTGCTTCATCCTCTTTCTTGACAAACAACACTACAGTTCCGATATTCTGGTCATATTCCATCTCGTAAGCAGATGTTATCTTTGAAATGGCAGGCCCTACATCTTCCTTGACAGTACCTGCAAAGACTGCTATATTCTCGTAGTTACGATAAAATTCCATGTTTATTGGAATTGATGAGAATGGGGCAATGTCTTTTTTCAGTGTTTCAAGTTCCTTTAATTTTGATTCCAGCTCTGATCTTTGTTCTGTCTTTTCAGTTACCTCTGCATCCATCTTATCAAGTTTGGAATCAAGGTCGCTTATAACAGTGCTTTCTTTCTGCTTTGGTGCATCTGATTTAGTAACACCAAGGAAGGATGAAATTGATCTTAACTGTACAATCTTTTTGGAAAAATAACTTCCGTTTTCGAGAGGTCTGCCAAGTTTGAGTCCGGAACCATCCTCATTGTAATCCTCAAGGTGGAATAAATTGGTGTCATACAGAGCCTCAATTGTTTCTTCCATGATTTCCTTGTGACCGACAATGGCGACACGACTCATCTCTTTTGGCTTAAGCATGTATTGCCCTCTCAAACTCGCTTATTAAGTTCTCAACGGCCTTGTCAATGTTTGCCTCAGCATTTTTATCTATGGCTGCTGCTTCATTGTTACCGTTGCTGATTATATTGTCAGATTCCTGTTTTATTGTTTCTTCAGCAGATCTCAGTGCACTCTGTGCGGATTTTTTCGCATCAGCTTCTGCCTCTTTGATGATCTCTCTGGCTTCAGCACGAGCATTCATTATGCGCTCGTTCTTAGTTTTAAGCCCTTCCTCCATCATTTTGGCCGCACTTTGTTCTGCTCCTTTTATTTCGGATAATATTTTATCTTTGGCCATATAAATCCTCAATATGTCGATAAACTGTTTACTTAGCGCGGGATTTTACCAACCCAAAAGCA
>JBNJIC010000073.1:0-10656 GCA_051749005.1 Halobacteriota archaeon
TCGAGGTCGCCATGGATAACATTATTTGTTATTGAAAATGTAGCCCAGCTGTCTGGTACACCAACAATTTTTCCCTGGTATCTCGTTGTTGTTGGATATATTGGGTGAGTTTGGACACTTTTTTTATGAATTTCAACTTCAAAGTCTTCTCCTAATAATCTAAGATGCACAGTGCCATTTGCAGCCTGTTTCTCAAAGTTTTCGGAATTTGATACTGCTAATTCATAGTGACTAATCATCCAGGAAACCCGACTTAATGTCTTTATATCGTAGTCGATGACCTCAAAGACCTTGTCTTCTGAGAGTTCATATTTTTTGTCAGCATAGTCCTCGAGTATACATCCTGTGGTCACTATAGCTGCAACTATTAACAAAGCCACTTCAAATTTCCCAATAGCCGTCAAATTGACATTCCCCACTTATCAAATAATAAGTGGCAATACTATTAAAAAATTTGTAACAACGTATTGTTTTTTGTATTGAGTGTTTTAATATGCAAAACACTTTTTGAAGCAACTGTTAAATATCGTTGACATCTATTTTCAATAGATAAACATGGTAATAGAAATTGTAGTAGTACTGGTGGCTATCATCATAGCTCTTCTTCTGTACAAGGTGCTGAAGACTGTCAAGAACATGGTAGTGAACACCGTATTGGGTGTGGTCCTTCTTCTGATCGCCAACTTCGCACTGGGCCTGGAAATTGCCTTCACATGGGTCACGATACTGGTCTGTGCACTTGCAGGAGTAGTCGGAGCGGTATTGATAGTGCTTTTAGCATATCTTGGCATCTATTTCTGATGCCAGCTGAATAGTTCCGTTTATCATGTGGCGGGTGTGTAGCTCGCCTTTGAACTTTTTTTCTGTGATCACGTCTTTGATGTCCAGTAGTCCGAAGTCCCGGAAAAGATTCTCGAGTTCATCTTTCGTGAAATAGTGGTAGATGATGCCGCTTTGGCGGACGAATGTGTGAGGTTCAACAGCATCACCTCCGTATCGCATGTCCTTGATCCCGAATACTTCCAGGAAGATGGTGCCCCCAGGTTTCAGTACCCGCCTGAACTCGGAAACTGCTTTTTCACGTTCATCTTCCATTAGGTGCTGTAATACGCCGAAACAGACAATTCCCTCAAAGCTGTTGTCCGCAAAAGGAAGATGGGTGATTGAGGATATAGCATGGTGTGCTTCACGTTCACGTTTTGCAAGATATTTTCTTGAGGCTTTCAGTGCCGTGGGGGATACGTCGATGCCGGTGCAATCATAAAAATTAGATAAGGGGAGAAGGTGACGTCCCTTCCCCGAGCCCGCATCAAGGATTCGACATCTTTCAGGGATGCGGGAGCGGATCGGTTCTATAGGTGCTGCACCGCCCCATCTGACATGGGAGTATTCTTTGTTCCATGCCGAAAAATGGGTGTGGGATGTCGGTCCTTGTTTCATGCTTTTAAGGTCTGTATGTTGATGCTTCGCTGAATCGCTTTGCAAGCAAGTCCTGATCGATGGATGACAGGAACCATCCTGCTTTTGGTCCTGACTGCTGGCCCAGAACTGAGGTGTAGATCGCCTTGAACATCTCCTTTGGATTGATCTCCAGCTCCTCCTCGCTTGCTCCAAGTTTCTCCACGATCTTGTTGTGGAGGTCAGAACCTGCTTCTTTAGAGGAGTATACAAGGTTGTGGTAATCTTCACCAGTAAGTTCTCCGCTGGCTTCAATGATCTCTGCGAATGCTCCCAGGAATGCCTGCTGCACATCAGTGAGCGTTGCGGTCTGCTCAGGAAGCTCTTCCTTCACACTGAACTTTGCGAATGGAGGTGCGTACATCTCAAGCCAGTTGGATACATTGGCAGAGAGTTCCCTGATGCACTTCTCGTTGCTGGTGTCGTATCCTGCACGCTCCACGATCTTCATTATCTTGTCGAAGTCGCCATGTGCAACCTGGAAGATCGTGGTCATGTGCTTGAACGGGATGTCGGTGTGGCAGATGCCCTTAGCATGTGAGAGCTCCAGCACACGCTTGTCGAGACCTTCGAGATCTTCCTTAGCATTTAGACGCTCGTACTCGTCCACAAGTGTTAGGAGTGGCTGTGCGGGGTCGAACTTGATATGTTTTTCAGGCTTTGTGCGCATGATAAGGTAGCGCAGTACCTCAGGTGGTACGACCTTGAGCATATCGGAAATTGATACCACGACACCGGTGGATGATGACATTGCACCCTTCTTACCGAGCATGATCCACTCATAGACGATGGGTTGTGGTGGCTCGTGTCCGAAGATCTCGCGAACGATCCTCTTTCCTGTGTCATAGGAACCACCTCTTGATGCATGGTCCTTTCCGAACGGTTCGACAGTAACATCCATCATCTTCCATTTTGCAGGCCAGTCCACACGCCATGTGAGCTTTCCGCCTCCTGCCATTGGTACTGTTCCCTTGTGACCGCATGAACAATCATAGTCCACGGTCTCAGCATCTGCATCGAATCCGGTTACTATTGCGGTATTGATCTTTCCACATTCCTGGCACATCGGGTTGAAAGGGCTCCACTCAGGCAGAACATCCTTTCCTGATACTTCCTTCAGGATCTTTGCGATATCGTCCCTCTTGATCAGAGCAGTCTTGATGGCCTCAACGAACTTTCCGCTCTTGTAAAGCTGGTCTGCTCGGTAGACCTTAGGGTGGATGCCGAGCTTCTCAAGTCCCTCGAGGAAAGGCTTGAGGAAGTGTTCTGCATAGTTATCACATTCTCCACAGGGGCACGGAATCTCGGAAATTGGTTTTCCAACATGTTCTGCATAGCTTTCAGGAAGGAAAGGATATACCTTACGAAGCGGGTCGAAGTTGTCGGCCATGTATATGAATTCGGTCTCAGCACCTTTTTCCACAAGCATCCGGTATGCTGCATCTGCGGTCACGACCTCTCTCATGTTTCCTATGTGTATGTGTCCGGAAGGTGTGATCCCTGTGGATATCCTTTGTTTTATCCCGTTTTCCAGGGCTTCGTCAGCAACAACCTCTGCCCAGTGTTTGATCTCTGCCATTGATTATCTCCATGTGTATTATGATAGGTATTTGTGAGGTCTGTTTATGATCTCTATTTATGATCGGTATAAGCTTTGATTTCTTTAAAGCTGTTTTTGGACCTGTGGAATATCTGCATGTTCTCTTTTATATATAACATGTTTCCTTTTAGCGTAGCCCTTCCTGCAATTATGAAAAAACGGAGACAGAAAAGATAGTTACCACTACTGTGGTTACAATGTTATTTTGTGATGGATTGGCCTGATAACTTATGTGCCTGAAACATTTACATCAGTCTATCATTTCTGTGGGGATCTCTTCCAGGTCACAGAAGTTGGAAGTGAAATTGTAAGCTCCCGCATTGATGAACACGATCTCATCACCGATCTTCGGCTCTTCCCTGAGGTATACACGGTACCTGAACAGGTCCATTGAGCATGGTGTGCATCCCTTGATTACGTAAGGTTCGCCTGCATTGTTGCCGACCTCACCTTCAACTCTAAGTTTCACTGGCACCAGGATCGCATCCATGTCACTGTTGTAGACAGAAGCGTTCACAATGATGTTGTTGCCATAGACACCCGTGATATAGGTGATGAGCTTCCCGGCAGGTGCTGAGATGAACCTTCCTGGTTCTATCATGAGCTGAATGTTTTTCTCATGCAGCCATTCCCGAAGTTCTCTGAGACGCCTGAAGATGCTGCCGATGACATCGACGTTGGTATTTGCATATTCTGATGGAAGCCCTCCTCCGATGTTGAGGATATCGATGGCCTCAAGTGTTTCTTCTGACAGCACGTCCTCGATGTCCTGCTGGATCTTCCACTCATTGACGTTCTGGGTCTTCCTGTGGAAATGCACTCCGAGCTGTTCGATGTGTGGATCGTCCTTAAGCTGTGCAACCCTTTCGTTGATGACATCTGAGGTCATTCCGAATACGAAATACCTCTCGGTCCTCAGGGAATGCTCCTTGAGCTTCAGGCGGAGCAGGAGTGTGATCTTCCAGTTGGTGGGTTCCATTGTTGAGAGAAGGATGTCCAGGTCGAACTCGTTGTCAACTGCAAAGCAGCGAATGCCTTTGTTGTAGAGGTCTTCCACGATCTCCTGAGTCCAGCCCTGTGCAAGGAAAAGGACCCTTGACATGTCCTTTATATGTTTGAGCTCATTGGTCGTATGCACGCTCAGAAAACCATCGGTGTTCTCCTCGATGATCGGGGTTACCCTGGGGTTGGTCTTGGAGCTGAAGGCCGGGATGTCCACGAGCTCCCTTACCTTGTTGTACTGCTCAAGGACCACTTTCTTTGATAATGTGAATTTTGGCGATGGCACAATGGAACTCATTTAACCACTCCGCTGTCATCAATGTTCTTTTTCAGGCTTTCCAGAATCCCGTCCTCTGCAAGCTCATCGAGTGCATGTATCATGGCAAGCGGGAATGTGATGCTAACATCTCCAATGACGGTGGCAACATCGCTCTCGTCCTTGACCTTTCCCCATGACTTTGCTTCGTTGGTGTTTGCTCCTGACATGCTTCCCGAGGTGCGGTGGGCAGTTGTCATATATACT
Source organism: Halobacteriota archaeon (assembly GCA_051749005.1). Lineage (GTDB taxonomy): Archaea > Halobacteriota > Methanosarcinia > Methanosarcinales > Methanosarcinaceae > Methanococcoides. The sequence continues at coordinate 4,584 of JBNJIC010000073.1, forward strand.
GCGTATTCGGCACCTCCGTTGAGGAGTGTGCTCAGGATAGCGTGATGTTTGGATATGGATCCGCCAAGTGCGATGACACCCTTGCGGTCATCGAAACTGCTTGCGAACAGTATGTTCCCGAAGTCCTTGACAACGTCCACCATGAAATCAGGATGGTCCTGCTGGAACAGGTATAAGTGGAAACCGAATGCACCGTCGGTGATGGCCGGGCAGAATATCGGTACGTTGTTCTTTGCTGCCTGGTAGAGGATGGAATTCTCATCGTCAAGCATAAGCCCGATCTCACGGAGCATCTCGGAGACTGCCCATCGATTTTGTTTTTCGTAAAGCTGTTTGAGTATTCTCTCTATAAGGCTCTCGAAGTTCATGTAGCTCTCGCTCTTGATGAACAGGTTTCCCACACGGTTGATACCTTTCTCGTGAAGTTCCACATCATCCGTCTGGAAAGAACCGATCTGGAAATCTTCGCCTGTGGCTTTCATAATATCTTCTTCCAGACCACCTACGGTGGTGACGATGACATCGGCAATTCCCATCTCGATAAGCTGGGCGAAGAAGCCTCTCAGACCGGAGGTGACCATGTTGGAGGTAAATGTCAGGAATACCTTTGCAGAATCCTTTTTCATCTTCACTATCACTTCGGACGCCCTCTGGAGCTCAACGCTCTGGAATCCGATGTGTTCGTAGGAATCGACAAGCTCAGACACTCGCATATCTTGCTTCCATTTCAGGTCCTTGACTTTTACCATTAAATATCACCGTAGATTATGGGTGATGGAATCCCGAAATCATATATAAATGTTGGTCTGTTTTATGGGATTCCTGTATGGAGAATCAGGCGTCACATGGAATCTACAAGCTCGTCAATTGCTATCAGATCAACGTGTGGATCAATAACATCATAGTAAACCCCATCAATTCTCATTATGAAAGAGTCTATAATAGCTATACTTGAAATTTTATTGGAATCACTATAGATCTCTATGAGATAAATATGCCCGATTATAGGCTTTTGATTCTCTTTTATTCTCAATGAATATCTATCAAGGCGTTCGATGAATTCTTCTATTTTGATGCTGTCATTTGTTGTAGTCAGTTCTCCACTCAATTCGTTCCTGATGGAGATTTTTGTGATCGTATGTTGATCGATTTCTGTCAGTTCAGTGATCCCTGGTTCCTGGGGTTGTTCTGATATTGAATCTACAAGCTCGTCAATTGCTTCCAGATTAACAGGTGGATTAGTGACATTGTAGTAAATTCCATCGATTTCTATAGTTTTAGGGCCCACAATCGTCATGCTTGAAATTTTATTGGAATCGCGATAAAAGTCGATGGAATAGCGATATCCAACCAGAGGTTCTTGAATTTCCATTTTTTCCAATGAATGGCTATCAAGCTGCTTGATTAATTCTTCTATTTTGACGCTATCATTTGTTATTGCCAGTTCTCCACTCATTCCGTTCCTGATGTAAATCTTTGTGGGGTTATGTTGGTCGATGTCTGTCAATTCAAGTCCTTTGTCCTGAGATTGTTCTGATACACAACCAGAATAAATGACTGCGATGCACAATAATATGGCCAATACGAAATTATTCCTTATTTTGTTCATTTTCATTCTCTCTAATAAATAAAGGAGGAAATATTCTATTAGAATATTTCCTGGAAAAATTATTCAATCCACACTTGTCTGACAAGATAATCATCCACAAGAACGTTGATATTATTGTCTCCAAAACTGTTATTGACCGCAATATATAATTGTGGATTTACATAAGGTACATCCAGAACATAGTATCCATGCGCTGTTACAGCATGATTTTTAAAAGTTGGATGGTTGTTGAGATGAACTATTACAGGTTTATTGATGTTAATGAGATATGTCAGTTTGCTGTAGTCAAAAGAATCTGCATAAGAACTATAACTATTGTCAAGATTTCGATCTGCAATATAGTTGTTTAGTCCATCTCTTATTTCGGCCGAAATCACACCTTCATTATCAATATAATCACTGGTTATAAGATCTAATAAATCTTGCTGATTTTCATAACTTGACGCTACAAAATTTGGATTACAATAGTCATCTAGGTAAATCAAAGTTATTCCTGCAGCAAGTGGGCCACAATAAACGTTATCATCTTCCCAAGTTTTTAATGAATTGCTCAAACTGCCACTTGTAGTTGAAAGTAATTGAATATCAGGCGCTTCAATGGCTGTTTTTTTCAGATCAAAGATCTTTTTAGATTTATCCACCTTTTCCTTTTTGTAGATGTATGCAGTTTTGACTTTTTTGTCTTTTAGTTTTTCCACTTCAACATAAGCAAGAGGGCCATTATAATAGTAGTCTTTACTTTCGTCAATAAATGGACTTCCACTTGTCATTGAAAACTCGGGTACAGATAAATCGTTTACATTAATGATGATGTATCCCTCATTATTTACTGAAAATACAACAACTTCAACTTTATCGTCCATGTTTTTCAATGGTATCGGGGAAGTTAATTTTGCAGAATAGCCCATTCTTTCTAAAAACAGCTGTCCATATTCTTTTTCTATGCTGTACTCATCATTTTCACTATTTGTTCCAACATTTTCATTTGCTTGTGCACTCACCGCCGGCACAAACGCCATGCCCACCAGCAACATTGCTGTTAGCAGCACCGCAAATCTAAATTTCATCTTTGTTTTCATTTATTTCACCTTTTGTTTTCGCAAAAGGCAGAATCAGACAAGCTTTATGTATCCTTAAAGCCGTCATTAATATGCCTTTGGGCAACTCTAGGGGGGTTCAGCTGCACTTTGGTAGGCTCAGTTGAACTCTGCAAAATTCTATCGATTAGATGTATATAAATTATATGTCCATGTCATCGAACTGATCGGAATCCTTGCATTTCATTGCTGTGATTTGCCGTATTCGGGATCATTTCGAGACTTTGCACAGAACATTTATGTGTGGTGGAAAATTTCAACTGAAATGGGGATTTCACAAATCCGAGAAGAGATTTCTTTTAAAGCGATATTCGATTTTGTCAGCCTATCTATCGAAACATATTTATCTTTCCCTTTTATAGGCATCTCTATGATCCCCAGAAAAGCATTTGTTGTAAAAGGAACCGGTGTCCACAAGGACAGGCTGGCATCATTTGAGCTTGCATTACGGGACGGTGGGATCGAGAAGTTCAACCTTGTGACGGTTTCCAGCATACTGCCTCCGAACTGTGAGGTGTTCTCAAAGGAGGAGGGGCTTGCCGAACTGAGCCCGGGGCAGATCGTTTATTGTGTCATGGCAAAGAACCAGACAAATGAGCCAAGACGCCAGATAGCAGCAGCTATCGGGAATGCTGTTCCTGTGGACAGCAAGGACTATGGCTACATTTCTGAGCACCATTCCTTCGGAGAGGACGAGGTGACCGCAGGGATCTATGCTGAGGACCTGGCGGCGACCATGCTTGCCACAACACTAGGGGTTGAGTTCGATGCGGACCTGGCATGGGAAAAGCGCGAGCAGGTCTACAAAGCGAGCGGTCACATATTTGATACCACGCACTACTGCCAGTGTGCCCAGGGGGACGAGAACGGACTCTGGACAACGGTTTTTGTTGCAATGGTATTTGTGATATGATGGTTTGATGTGGTTGTGAAATCCGAATTATTTTCGGCATGCAGAACCAAAATTTATATATCTAAATCATGGGTTATAGCCACTCATTACATTATAATGTGAGCGAAAATGACTGCAGATCGTATTGAAGAATATCTTGAGACAATACACTACCTCAGTAACAAAGGTGAATTTTCTGTTAAGAACAAAGAGATAGCTTATGAGCTTGGCATATCTCAGGCCGCAGTTTCTGAAATGGTCCAGAAGCTCAATGATGAAGGGTTTGTTGACCATCAGCCCTACCACGGCGTCCGGCTGACTAAGGAAGGGCTTAAACAGGCCAAAAAGCTGAAACGTAAGCATCATGTCATCGAGAAGTTCCTCTCGGAAGTACTGGATATTGAACCTGAGGTCTCTCACAATGAAGCCTGCGGGCTTGAGCATACGGTATCGGACATTGTTGTGGAAAGCATGTGCAGTTTCATGGGGAGGAACAATATTGACTGCAACCCCGTTGATGAGGACGAATGCTGCCTTTTCAAGGAGAATTATGTTGCTTTGTCCGACCTGAAGGAAGGCGACAGCGGAACGGTGGTCATGCTATCCCTTCCTGACTCCTCAAAAGAGCGTCTTACATGCCTTGGTCTGATAGCTGGTGAATGTGTGGATGTCAAGCGTAAGCAGAAGCAGGGCTCAACTTCTATACTGACACGCGGAACAGAGATTGCCCTTGGAAATGAGATCGCTAAGAAGATCTTTGTGCGTCTGGGTGCAAGGAAGAGATATCCGCGCGGAAGTGGTAAACATTAATTCCGATCCTAAAGTTCTTACCGAAAGGTCCGTCTCTTCAAAATATGATATGACAATTGCTTTTGTTGGCAATCCCAGTGTGGGAAAAAGTGCATTCTTCTCACGCCTGACCGGTATTGGTGTGGTGGTTGCGAATTATCCCGGAACAACAGTGGAACTTACACATGGAAGTATCAATGTCGATTCCAAGAAGATAGATGTTGTTGATCTTCCGGGGATATACTCTCTTGGTGCTTCCACCGAAGATGAGAAAGTATCAAAGAGATATCTTCTGAGGGAGTATCCTGACGTTATTATCAATGTCCTGGACGCTACAAGACTGGAACGGAACCTTTACCTTACTCTTCAGCTTCTGGAACTGGACATCCCCATGGTTGTGGCCTTAAACCAGATGGATGCCGCAAAAGAGATGGGTATTGAAATAGATGTCGATAAACTTTCAGATTATCTGGGTGTACCTGTTATTCCGACAGTTGCTACCAAAGGTCTTGGGATCGACGAGGTTGCTCTCTCAGCCCTCAAGGAGGATCTTTCAAATGAAAAAAGGCGCAAGGTACATTATGATAACCACATCCTTCGAGCCATCAAACGACTGGATGCGGATTTCCCTGAGATCGGCTATGGGATCAAGGTCAGGGCACTTGAGAGAGATGAAGAATTCGTAAAACTTAGTTGCCGTCCTCACGATGCCGACCTTTTGCTTGCTACCTCTGAGTCCATTACCGATGATATCGAAAAAGCTCACGGGATGCAGATATCTGATACAATTGCACGCGATCTGTATGGGGAAGCGGGATATATTGTTGACAGAGTGACCACTCAGGTCGAGCCCAGGACCACTTTAAAGGATAAGGTCGATTCCATGCTTACCTCGGAGTATGTAGGAATAGCAGGTCTTGTTGGTGCTCTTTTAATTACTTTCTTTATTGTTTTTTCACTTGGAGGTTTCCTCGAAGAGGGCATTGTGTCTCTTTTTGAGACCTACCTAATATTCCCTGTGGAAGAGATGCTTGCAGATTCATCTCCTGTTTTCAGGAATGTTGTGATCTATTCCCTCCTGGGGGTTGAGGCCGGGTTTGCGATTGCGATACCGTACATCGCGGTGTTCTATGTGATCCTGTCATTGTTCGAGGATTCGGGATACCTGACAAGAGCTTCCTTCCTTCTGGACAACTGGACTCATAAAGTTGGTCTTCATGGCAGGGCAATAATCCCCCTGGTTCTTGGTCTGGGTTGCAATGTACCTGCGATAATGTCCACAAGGGCCCTTAACACTCTGCGTGAAAGAAGGATCGCGTCGATATTGATCGCACTTACTCCATGTTCTGCAAGGACGGTTATCATCCTGGGACTTGTGGGTACTTTTGTAGGATACTGGGCAGCGATCTCGATCTATGTGCTTGAGCTCATTGTTATCTTCACAACCGGCTGGGTCCTTGGGAAAGGACTTCCCGGTGAGAAGACCGGCCTGATCATGGAAATGGCACCATTGCGCAGGCCTGACCTTAAGGCTACTCTGCAGAAGACCTGGTTGCGTGTACGTGAATTTGTATATGTAGCATTCCCCTTGCTTGTGGCAGGCAGTGCTTTGCTTGGATTGCTTGATGCGGTCGGTGTGCTGGATATATTCGAGAATGCTGTGGAACCTGTATCTGTGGGGCTGTT
>JBNJIC010000074.1:0-10409 GCA_051749005.1 Halobacteriota archaeon
TGCGGATATAAGAACAATGATCTAACGTTAAGCATCAGGGAATGGGAATGTCCGACATGCAACACACTACATGATCGGGATATAAATGCAGCAATTAATATTAAACAGATAGCTTTAAGCACCGTAGGAACTACGGGATGAGCCTGTGGAGTCGCGTTCAAGAGAACGGGCAATGAAACAGGAAGCCCACGGCTTTAGCCGTGGGTGGTTCACATCCCGTTTCCTTCCTGTGAAAATGAAAGCTCCTTTGTTGATATACTGTATGCAGAGGACAACATGAACAAACCTAAGAACTGGAATTTGAGTATCGTTGAAACCCCTTACGGAGATATGCTTGAGATCACAGCAGCAGTAATTGAACCTGAATATCGCCAGGTACCTGTTCCTGCAGGAGAGGAGGAAGATGTGGAAATTCCTTCTTCCATAGATCGATCAGATAAATACTCCGAAGATACACCAATCCCATATCCCATTTCGATGACGCTCTATTGGGATTCAGATGATGAACTTAACACAAGGGATCCTTTTGAGAATGAATTGCTCTTCACGCCTGTATCCAACATTGAGCAGGTTCCTGATATGTTCCCTTCTGAAGGGCAGGATAACCTCAAAACCTACAGGTATGAAAGCCTGATCTATGCAAGTTATGATAGCTCTGAAGAAAATACTCTGGATCTCTCCATGAGTCTTACCGGGTCAAATGAGTGGTGGATCTACGGATGGAGTGGAAACAGTTACAATGAGCACATTTCATTAACTCTTGAAGGTTCGATGCATGAATGGATTCCTGTGGAAGGTAGATTGATAACGGGTGAAGGAAAATATCTCTGAGATAGTTTGACATAACAGGATCTGAAAATGCAATCGATGTATTGCTACTTCAGAAACTGAATCTCGATTTATATCATCTTATGATCCAATATGATCTCATTCATGATCTGATCATGTGTTTATGAACAAATACTCCAACAACGATCAATGCCATGGCTATCCAGAGGATCTTCATTATCAGGTATTCAAGGTCTGTTCCAATTAGCCATGCGTGAATGAATATCATAATAAAGGCAAGATAGTTCAGGTAATGGAAGTTCTTCCATTTTTTGATTATATGTTTCCTGTATACGCCGGCTAATACTGCTATTATTATCAGGTAAAATGCTGGTCTTCCTGCAAGCTCCAGAAAATCCTTTAGTGGATAGAATACCGGCAAAAATACTGAGATACTTTTTTCTTCGAATGCGAATGCAATAGGGTGTATGAACATTAGGGACATCCCTATTCTGGCGAGAAGATGGTGTACATTGATAAATCCCTTTCCAAAAATTTTCATCATCTGCATCATGTATTCAGACGATAATATTGCCAAAAAGATGAACATATAAGCAAATAATCCCGTTGCTCTGTCGACCATTCTTAAAGGCATATCCTTTTCCTGTAAAAGTATGAACACGATTATTGCGGATACAAAAAGTACAAAGGATATTGATATTTTTCGCCAGTCCATAGAGGTACCTCCAAATATATTAGGATGTAAATAATATAAAGTCGTTTTCTGCTTTTGTTGGTAACTTGCATTTTTCTGATAGATTCTTCTAAAAAAGAGATAACTCTAAGATTCCGATAGGTTAACAATTTAAAAAGAACAATTATGGACCGGTCGGGAATTGAACCCGAGGCCTCTACCATGCCAAGGTAGCGATCTTCCCCTGATCTACCGGCCCACTGTTTAGAACATACTTACCATTATCAGAAATAAAGTTGTCGCTGTCTTATTATGATGCGTTTTCACACATGCTGCATATATTCAAAATGACCTTTTCCTCAGGCGAAATCCTAATATACTAGAGTGTGTATTGTGTAGCTCGTACGATGAACAACATCGTGCAAGAGACGCATTGGGCCCGTAGCTTAGCCAGGTGGAGCGCACGGCTGATAACCGTGAGGTCCTGAGTTCGAACCTCAGCGGGCCCACCATTCTAACTTTTCTAAATTTCCTATTATTACTAACCTACCAGTTTATCTTTTTTGTTTATCCTTCTTTTCGATTTTTAAACTCTAAACTTCATCCATCGTAATTTCATAATTCTTTCTCTATAACAACAGCAGCAAAAACTGTATTTGAGATGTTGAGCGAAGCGCAACATCTCGAACCGCGCTCCAGAAGCGAGATCTGGATCTGTTTTTGTAATCTTACCGGGTTAATATAATTCATAAAACATAAAATTTATAAACGAATAGATATTATTGCCTTTATAAAATACATACTATAATGGTGGACGTATGAATAATAGAGACTTCTATATGGATGATGAAGATAATGAAATGGTCCTGTTGCTCCAGAAACTCAACGTTTCAAAACCGGTGGCAAAGACACTTGCATGTTTGCTGAGTTCTGAAAAGATAACGTCGCGTGAGGTGGAGATGATGTCACGCCTGAGGCAGCCCGAGGTCAGTATTGCCATGAACTATCTCCAGAAGAACAATTGGGTGGAAGTAGAGGAAATTAAGAAAAAACAGGGCAAGGGAAGGCCAATTAAAGTTTATACTCTTACTGTTCCAATGGATGAGATCATTGACACCATCGAGCAGAAGGTGGTTTCTGAGAACAAAATGATGCTTGAGAACATTGAAAGACTTAAAGACCTTTCATGATTCCTCATTCCTTTTTGTTAATTCATCTTTTATTTTTTACATTGATCCATTCTATTTGTTAGTTTCAAGGTCTCTCTGGATTCCCTTTTTAACAAGTTTTGTCCTTTCTTACCTTTTCTCTTTGTCCGTATCGGGTCTTTCGGACAGATACACATATCTATCTGTTCACTGTAGTATTCAATAAGCAAGTGATACAGGAGTTAGTCTTTTGAGTACCATAAGCGAGAAAATATTTAGCAGGGCAAGCGGAAAAGAAGTAAAAGCAAATGAGTTTACAATGGCTGACGTGGATTATGCCATGGCCCATGACGGCACCAGTGTGCTTGCAGTAAGATCATTCAGGAAGATGGGTCTTGATAAGGTCTGGGACCCAAAACGTATTGTGATACCGTTCGATCATCTCACTCCGGCCAACACTGAGACAACTGCTGCGTTACATCACGATATCAGGGAGTGGATAGCAGAGCAGGGAATCCCTAATTTCTTTGATGTGGGTGAAGGGATCTGCCATCAGGTACTTCCTGAGAATGGTTTTGCAATGCCCGGTAAACTTGTGGTGGGTGCTGATTCACATTCATGCACATACGGTGCTTTCGGAGCATTCGGTACCGGCGTGGGTGCAACTGATATGTCTGAGATATTTGCTTCAGGCAAGCTCTGGTTCAAGGTCCCTGAGACCATCAGGGTAACAGCCAGGGGTAAACTGGGCAGGAATGTACTTGCCAAGGATGTTACTCTAAAGATCATTGGTACAGTGGGAGCTGCAGGTGCAACTTACAAGGCAGCAGAGTTCTATGGTGATACAATTACCGATCTTTCAATGGCAGGCAGGATGACCCTTTGTAATATGGCCATTGAGATGGGTGGTAAGGCAGGTATCGTTCCACCTGACAAAAAGACATTCGATTTCCTTGAAGAAAGGGCTGTTGAGGATTACGAGCCTGTCTATGCTGACGAGGATGCTGAATACTGTGCTGAGTACGAGATCGATGGAGCAAACCTTGAGCCTCAGGTCGCCCGTCCTCATCAGGTTGACAATGTATGTGATGTTCCTGATGTAGCAGGTACAAAGGTTGACCAGGTCTTCATCGGAACATGTACCAACGGAAGGCTTGAGGACCTTGAGGTCGCTGCTGATTTCCTTAAGGGTGAGAAAGTGGCTGTTAGGACCATCGTCATCCCTGCATCACGTTCGATAATGATCGAAGCCATTCGCAACGGTACTGCAGAAACATTGCTGGAGGCAGGTGCGACCCTTGCAACTCCCGGATGCGGTCCATGTCTTGGCGGTCATATGGGTGTCATTGCTGAAGGCGAAGTTTGTATTTCCACAGCAAATCGTAATTTCAGAGGCAGGATGGGCACCGGTGGTCAGATCTACCTGGCATCTCCTGCAACAGCTGCAGCATCTGCAATTACCGGTGAGATCACTGACCCAAGGGAAGTCTGATAATTATTTTAGTGGAGGTAGTTAAATGGTAGAAGAACTGGACGAAGGAAAACTGGAACATCTTCTGGAGCACTGGATAGAGCACAACGAGAATCACAGCAAAAGCTTCAATGACTGGATCATCAGGCTTGAAGCCGCCGGATTCAAGGAAGTAGCGGAAATTATCCGAACTGCTGCAGTAAGAATGGATGAATGTACTGAATATTTAAAAGAGGCAAAAGAGGTCGTGAGGAAATAAATTCCTCACGGACGACATTTTCACTTTTGTTTAGGCTTATCGAAAGCCGGCCGTTTTTTGAAGGTAAGTTGTGGCAATGATATATCCCGGGGAAATATCAGTACCTGAAAATAAGTGACAACTATTACTCAGCTACTTTGCGAGTGGAGCTTTCAATAACAGGATGTGCGCTGGTCTTTTCAACTGTTCCGTCGCTTAACCTGAAACCATGCAATGCATGTGGAAGAGGTGAAGCTGATACAACTCTAACTTCTATTTTATTTACCATAGATGTTTCTCCTTTTTGTTTAAAAATATTTTCTGACTCCTTTTGCCCTTTGCTCCTGTGGCAGTAGGCAAAATAAGTCTTATGTTCTGATATATAAAGTTAACTAATTTATTTATATATTCTTTTTTTATTGTATCGAAAGTTGATTTTGCTTATCAATTATTTTATAAACAAAAAAACTAGACTTAAATCTTCTGAATATAAAGTTTTCTACAATTGATAGTTGATAATTAAAAAAGGTTGTTGTTAAAAAAAAGCGATAGGAGTCGGCAGTTTTTGCTTTTATATTTTAAAACATTATTTGAAAATGATTTTGGATTTGTTTTATTTCACACAGTATTTATTAAAAAAAACGCAATCAACAAATCTTATCTAAAAATAAAATATATGCTGTCAAAATTATTTTAAATAAATACAGATATTTACCTTCTGCCGATCAACTATATTCTCTGTACATATTTCAAATATCAGTCTCAATAGGCACTTTTTATTTGAGATATCTAATTATATTCATAAATCCCTATTATGGATAATAATACACAATGTCCATCTCGTTTAGATTTTTTCTGAAGATGGATTGCCTTTTTCCCGGACTATTTATTCCTATTATGAAGTTTACAGTGACCTGTTTGATATAATTAAAGCATATTTGTTTTGTGGATTTCAAAATTAAATATAATATCTTGAATCAAAAATCGGTATCTTGCGACGACATTATCATTTTTGCCTCATATGCCGCATTATTTTTCTCATTTTTTGAAAATTTAATACAAAAAAGATATTTTGCTCAAAACCCTTTGAATATTTCCCACGCGCGCTCCTCTGTGCGCCTCATAACTTCTTTCAAAGGTAAACCACTAACATCACTTATCTGCCGGCAATCCTCATATTCCGCAGAGATATGAAGGATCTCCCCGCATTTGTCCTGTGCTATCTTCACAGAAACCTCGTGCTCTTCTCCTTCGATGTCTATGGTTATTTTCCCTATTCTGCGGTCAGCTATGAAGCGGTGCTTTGTGGGGATCACACGTACTCCGAGGGTGCCTGTCTGACGCATAAGTTCGCCTGCAATGCGTGTGCTGTCCTCTGGCCGTGTGATGACCTGTATGATGTGACCACTACGACCCTTTTTCATGTTTGTGGGCGTTATTGCAACGTCCTTTGCTCCTGCTTCCATCAATTTGTCGAACAGGTTTCCAAGCACCTCTCCTGTCACATCGTCCACGTTCGTCTCAAGCACTTCCACTGTGTCACGGGAAAGCTCGCCGGCAACTTCCATTATAATTGTGCGGAGGACATTCGGAGTATCTGTATCAGCATCTCCTGCACCATAGCTGGTGGCGAGGACCTTGCCGAAAGGTAATTTCTCGATCGGCTCTGCAAAATATGCAAGTATTGCTGCACCTGTGGGTGTAAGCAGTTCCCTGTCGCCGGAGCTGTAGATATCCAGGTCGCTCTGTTTCAATATCTCAAGAGTGGCCGGTGCAGGGACCGGGAATGTTCCATGTGCTGCCTTTACGGTGCCACCTCCTACGTTCACAGGAGTGCAGAATATGGTGTCTGCTTCCATTTTATTTATCGCATAACAGGCACCGATCACATCTGCAATTGCATCATCCTGTCCCACCTCATGGAAATGAAGTTCATCGAGTTCCTTTCCGTGTATCCTGGACTCTGCTTCCCCGATGATCCTGAATACTCCAAGGGCACTTTCTTTGACCTTGGGAGGTAGTGATGCTTCCCTGATAGCATCAATAACATCCGTGTATGTCCTGTTGGTCTTATCCTCTTTTGTGAGGATATGCACATCAGTGGCTTCAATGCCACATTTATTTGCAGTTCCAAGAGAAACAGTAACATCGACCACAGACCCGATGACTTCTCGAAGTTCGGACAACTTTACTCCAAGTCCTGCCATCCCCCCAAGGACCATGTCCCCGGATGCTCCTGAGAAAGGTTCGAATATCAGAGCTCTCATTTGATCAGCAACCTTTTTCGGTATTGGAATTACGTGCTTCAGCCATTTTGTTTGCTATCCTTGCAGCAAATGCACCGGCAACGAATCCTGCATCGATGTTAACTACTGACAGTACCGAGCATGACTGGAGCATGGATAAAAGTGCAGCTTCTCCCTTTGCACCTGCACCGTATCCGATGGATACAGGCAATCCTATGACAGGTGCATCACTAATACCGGATACTACAGTTGGGAGTGTCCCCTCCCTTCCTGCAGCGACAACAATTGCATCAGGTGCATATTCTTCTATATTTTGAAGCTGGGACACAAGTCTGTGGAACCCTGCCACCCCCACATCGTAGATAGAAAGTGTATCACATCCCATCTCTGAAGCAGTCATCCTGGCTTCCTCTGCCACAGGAATGTCCGCTGTACCTGCTGATATTATAGCAACCTTCCCTCCGGTTTTCATAACAGGTGTTCCGTTGTGAACAACAACTGTCATTGAATTTTTGCGAAATTCGATATTTTCAGGTCCGAAAGTTCGTTTTACAGCAGCAATCTTCTTCTCGTCAAGACGTGTGATCAGAACTCTGCCTGTGGCTTCTATCTGTGCTTTTGCTATTTCGATAATGTTCTGTGCTGCCTTTCCTTCGGCAAGTATAGCTTCCATTATGCCTGTCCGGTTCTTGCGGAAGGTATCGAGTCTGGCAATATCCGATATCTGCACATAGCCCATTGACCTGATCTGGTTCAATGCTTCTTCCAGGTCAGTTTCGTTGTTCTTTACCTGACTTAATATCTTTTTTAATTCCATGTCAACCTTTATAATAATGGAATGTACCTTATAAATATAAGTTCCTTCCAGGCAAAGAATTATAACAATAAGAAACCTAGAATGCAGGCAGAAAAAAGCGAAAAGATAATACTTTCTTATACCGCTTATGTGAATATTGATCATCTTCCTCTGTTTCCTGCCATTATTGCAACGGCAGGGTGTTCGGAATGGAAATCAAGGTATGATAACAGGTTTACGATAATGTCCAGAAGATCAAATGATATGGCACTTCGAAATTTCAACAAGGGTATGTCCCTCCTTTACGACGGTCAGCAGGAGGAAGCCCTTGAGTGTTTGATGAAGGCAGAAAATGATTCAAGAGATGCCGACTCGCCTGAATTGCTTGTCAATGTTTTGCAGGCTATTGGAGGTATAATGGAGTCAGATGGCAGGATAGGCGAAGCCATTGACATGTATGTGAAAGCATCCGATATGCTCGAAAGTATCGCAAATTCCGATCCTTCGTTCATGGAACACAAGGCCCTTGTCATGGGTAAGACTGCTTCCCTTCTTACTGAGCAGGGTGATAACATAAAGGCGATTCCATTCTTTGAGGAAGCTGTCACTTCTTATGACCGGCTTCTTTCCAAAGAACCTGGGAACGATGGCTATTGTTCAAGTGCTGCATCTGCTGCAAATGACCTGGGCACTATTCTGGCATCTGAAGGGTACAATGAGAGGGCAAAAGAGATGTTCGAAAAAGCTCTCAAACTTTCCGGAAAACTTGTGGTCATAGACCCGGTTAACATGGAGAACACTGCCAAGGCACTGACCGTCCAGACAAATCTGGCCAATCTTCTCTATGAGATGGGGCTAATGCAGGAAGCAAGGCAGAAACTTGAACATGCTTATGATGGCTGCTCAGGTGCCATGAAGGATGATCCTTCTAACAGCATCTTACAGGAGCAGTCACTGATGTTGCTTGAGAGACTTGCTTATGCCCTCATGGCAACAGGTGAATATGACGAGGCAAAGGACCATATCTATGAAATGGTGGAGATGCTACCTAGAGCTTCAACCTATGATTCGTCTTTCTCAGGAAGGTTCTCTGATCTGTTCCACGGTTTGATAAAACTCGCATGTAGACGTGCCGATGAAGGTCTGCTTCACGATACACGTTCTATCTATGAGACCTCCCTGGTCGTTATACTTAAGCTGCTTGGGGAAGAGCCCGGTAATATTATTTACCAGGACATGTTCAGGAACATACTTGTCAATATGGAAAAATTGCTTTCCATGGATTCTCCGGAACCTGACAAGGAAGCTGATTACAACGTAATGATCTCGATGTATGAGAAGCTCTGGCATATGGCACCAAGAGACCTTTCATATCGTACAAAGATAGCAAAACTTCATGATGAAAGGGGCAGGTTCCTGATGAATGCAGGAAGGTCAGAAGATGCCCGTCACAGCTACAACATGTCACTTGCTATAAGGGATGAACTGATCAAAGCGGGTGAATCCCCTCTTTTGCATGAGTTTGGCATCGCTTCCATTAAGAACAACCTTGGTACCATCCTTGCAAAGGAAGGATATTCTGCAGATGCAAAGATGATGTTCGAGGAATCCCTTAAAGGTTATATGGACCTTTTAGACCGTTTTCCTGACGAACCTGTATATGAGGACGGTTCTGCATTTACATTGAACAACCTTGCCAAACTGCTTGCAGACCTGGGTCGCTGCGAGGATGCAAAGAATATCTATGAATCAGCCCTTGAAATATATGCAGAGCTGATAAAAACCGAACCTGAAAAGGCCAGTTATAAGAAGCATGCTGCCAGGACCCTCGAAAACCTGGGCTCTCTGCTTGACAATATGGGCCGTACGGATGATTCTCTCGTTATGTATGAAAGTGCAAGGGAATTGCTTGAAGACATCTGAACAGGGGTGGCTTAATTAGGGGAAAGGCCTGTTCAAAGTATGGGTCTATATTTCCCACCAGAATGTGATCTGATGATATTGAAAAATGAAAAAAAGGTCTGTGACCGTCCTCCCGAGGTACTTGCCCCGGCAGGAGATACAGATGCACTGATAGGCGCCATCAAAGGTGGTGCTGATGCTGTCTATTTCGGTGTGACGGACCTTAATGCAAGAAAAGGCGCAAAGAACTTCTCAATGGATGACCTTGAGAATGCAATTGACATGCTGCATTCCCATGGTGTCAAAGCATTTCTGGCTTTGAACATACCGATCAAACAAAAAGAGCTCCAGCACGCACTGGATGTGGTGGATAAGGCCTATTCTTTCGGTGTTGATGCGATCATACTTCAGGATCTGGGACTTCTGAGGATACTACATGATATCTATCCGGATCTTGCGCTTCATGCAAGTACGCAGATGACGGTCCACAGCATGAAAGGGGTTGACTTTATCGCAAGTGAAGGTGCTGTCCGTGTCATCGTTTCAAGGGAGCTTACGGTGAAGGAGATCACAGATATTGTGGCACATTCTGATACCGGGATCGAGATATTCGTTCATGGTGCTCTATGCTATTCCTATTCCGGCAAATGCCTTTTCAGCAGTTTCATGAGCGACAGGAGTGCCAACCGGGGAGCATGTGCACAGCCCTGCAGGAGGCCGTATAATTTTGTTGTGAACGGTCGGAATGTTAAAGTTAAGGGAATGGGGCGGTTCCCGATAAGCTGTGCTGAACTGTGCACCCTTTCGGAGCTTGAAGATATTGTTGGTACTGGTATCAGAAGCCTTAAGATAGAAGGAAGGATGAAGAAACCGGAATATGTTACCGAAAGTGCAAGTGTCTACAAGCGCGCTGTAGAAGCTGTATGCAATAAAGAGAAGCTTGATGAAGCAGAGGTCATGAAGCTTGAAACGGACCTTGCAAAATTGTTCTATCGTGGTTTCACAAAGGGTTTCGTTCTTGGTGAGAGGGACGTGGTCCATTCCAAATACAGTTCAAGTTACGGTGTTTTTCTTGGAAAGATCAGGGATATATCAACTTACAGGTACACAACAAGTATTACCCTCACACTGAAAGAAGACATACAG
>JBNJIC010000075.1:0-10290 GCA_051749005.1 Halobacteriota archaeon
GCGGTGGCCGATATCGTGGATATCTCCTTCCTGTACGAATGTTACAGCTGTTCCGACACCTTCGCCTGTCTTCTCTTCAGCGAGAATTGGCTCAAGGATTTCCATTGCAGCTTTCATTGCTTTTGCAGACATCATGATCTGTGGAAGGTAGATCTCTGCTGCTTCAAACTTGTCACCAACGACCTTCATTCCTGGTGCAAGTGCTTCGTTGATAATGTCGAATGCAGTGATTCCTGCATCGAGAGCTTCCTGTGTCAGCGCTGGACATCCGTTAATGTCCTGGTTTACTATTGCATCTTTAAGTTTATCAAAAAGTTCCTGATTTCCCATTTTCATCACCTTTTTGTAGAGCAGTTTTCCAGCCCTTTCGGGGGCTATTTTTCCCGATAGGTCGTTTGTTCTGTTCAACTGCAAATAGTCCTTGTTCAATTATTGTATTTAAAGCTTTCTTACTAAAAACCAATGTTTTTATACTTTTAAATCAATATCAAAAGGCATGGTAAAAACAGAAATAATTCCGATTCAAAAAAAATTGACTCATAAAGAACTGAACAAGAGGATCCGGTATATTGAAACACTCATCAAGGTTCTTGATCGTTTATACTTTATTCGCTACAGGTATATGGGTGATTCTGTTGAGGAAGCTGCACAGAAAGTTGGTGTTACGAAAAAGGTTGCTTATGTATGGCAAAAAAGATGGAATAAGGATGGTTATGCTGGTTTATTGCCACGGCATGGGGGCGGCAGGCCCTCTAAACTAAGTGAGGAACAAAAGAATGATCTCAGGTTGTATCTGCGATTGCATAAAGGCCTTAAAACTTCTCAGGTTGCAGCCCTTATAAAAGAGAAATTCGGGGTTGAATATTCATTAAAACAAGTAAGAATTATTATTAATTCTCTTAATTAAAAGGTTACTTTGTTTTGTTTTATTTTTGTAATTTTCTTTTTTACTCGGTGCATGATTAAACTTAACTTTTGTTAATACATATTTTTAAATACAATATTTTTAAAATAGGAAATTTTTAGTAAAAACTAATTATATTATATCCTTTTAAAGTAATATATACTACTTTTTTAGTCGTTTTTATTAAGTTCTTTTCCTGCCGGAATCTTTTTTCCGCTTATTTTGGTGCCGTGACAGAGCAGATTATGCATCCGGAGTTAAATTTATGTGTATGGCGTCTATTTTGTACATTCATCTGATAGTGGCATGCAGATTACCATAATTCAAAGGGCTAAAATCATGAAAATGGATCCAAGATGTACATACTGCCTTCTTTCAAGGGTACACTATGAAGCACAACTTTCAACTGATGACGATGAACTGATCTACAGGACTATGCAGGCAGGTCTCGACGTGCTCAAAGAGACATATGTTCCCGGCGTGGCAGCAGGTGTGGTGTCGACTGCGATACACAGGAAAGCTTATGAAATGCTCAATGATGAAGATCCTTATCTTAAGCTAAGGCAGTTAAGCAATAAGATTGCAGAGAAAGTATATCCATATGCCCGCTCTCTCGTTTATGATGACTCTCCATCCGATGAGGATATATTCAGGCGGGCAGTACTTGCTTCTGTTATAGGTAATTTCTTTGATTTTGGCATCATGGGGTTTGATGTTGGTGAAGATGTATTTGACAGGACCTTTGCGGAGGTATTCAGGAAAGGCCTTGATGTGGATGATACTTCCAGGATGTTCGAAATGCTTGATGATGTGGTGTATGTTGTTGATAATTGCGGAGAGATCATTCTTGACACTCTTGTCTTTGACATTATTAAGAAGGTTGGTGGCAAGATCACACTTGTGGTGCGCGGTGCCCCTATGCTTACCGATGTTACAATGGAGAATGTTCATGAGCTTGAACTTGATAAAAAAGTGGACCGGGTATTAACCACCGGTTCAAATGCTGTAGGTGTCTGCTTTGAGGAAGCTCCTGCTGAGTTCATAGATGCCCTTAAAAATGCAAGTCTTATAATCAGTAAGGGAATGGCAAATTATGAAACGATGTCCGAGGAGAACTTTGGTCCTATCGCATATTTGCTTAGAACAAAATGTGAGGCTGTAGCAGAGGATATGGGTCTTGAGATGGGTTGCTCCGTGGCAAAACTTGTTGTATGAAGTTCATAATTTCGTGTGAAAGTAGTTATCTATTATTAGAACATTTTAGTATGTGATCTACAGCATAAAATGAGTTCAATAGATTTCACCGATGGTTGTGAACATAACATTATTAGAAGGTGTAAATATGTGCGAACTGAATGCAATTGTTGTCAAAGACAATGAAAGGGAATTGGTTATGGAATCTGTTACAAAAATGGTTGTTGATGGTGATTCCATAGAGCTTACCGGAATATTTGGGGAGAAGACGATCATCTTTGGTTCAATAAAAGAGGTCAACTTTTCAAAAGGGGAAACTATAATTATTGGAAATTGAATTAACAGTAGCATGAGGGGCTATTCTAATGCCGCAGCCGACTTAGGTCCCGCAGCATGTAAGCTCCGTTGCAGGGATGTTGATCATACTTATCTAATTATACTGCTATGTGTCAAATTCGTAATGGAAGGTACATTAAATGACTAAAGCTAAAGTTGCAATAAACGGATACGGAACCATTGGTAAGAGGGTAGCAGATGCTGTAATGCTCCAGGATGATATGGAAGTTATCGGTATTTCAAAGACCCGCCCTAATTTCGAGACTGTAATAGCACAGGACAAAGGTTATCCTGTTTACACTCTTGCTGACAGGGTAAGCTCAATGGAAGAAGCTGGAATTAAAGTTGCAGGTACAGTTGAGGATATGGTCGAAGCAGCCGATGTTGTTGTTGATTGTACTCCTGGCAAAGTTGGTCAGACTAACAAAGAGCTTTATGAGAATGCAGGTGCCAAGGCTATCTGGCAGGGCGGAGAGGCACATGAACTTGCAGGATGCTCTTTCAATGCGGAGACTAATTATGAGGAGGCTCTTGGAAAAGACTTCGTAAGAGTTGTTTCCTGTAACACCACCGGTCTTTGTCGTGTTCTTTCACCACTTGACAGGGAGTTTGGGGTAGAAAAAGCACGTATTACACTTATGAGAAGATCAGCTGACCCCAACGACATCAAGCACGGTCCTATCAATGCTATCGTACCGAATCCTATAAAGTTACCGTCACACCATGGCCCTGATGTAAAGACAGTCATACCGGGTATTGATATTGCAACAACAGCCGTCAAGCTTCCTACAACACTGATGCACCTTCACACGATCAACCTTGAGCTTGAGAAGGAATGCACCGCAGAAGATGTCGAGAATATCCTTGCAGAACAGAGTCGTGTCAGGTTCGTGGGCCAGGGTATTACTTCTACTGCTGAGATCATGGAGCTGGCGAAGGACCTTGGCAGGCCAAGGGGCGACATGTGGGAGAACTGTGTATGGAATGAGTCCATTACAATGTATGAAGGGGAAATTTACTTCTTCCAGGCTATTCATCAGGAATCAGATGTCATACCTGAGAATGTGGATGCCATTCGTGCAATGATGGAGCTTGAAAGTGACGGACAGAAGTCCATCGCGGAAACGAACGCTAAGATGGGTATCTGATCTGCCCATAATTTTTATCCAAATATGATAACTTTCCCGGAGGCACTTGTTTTCTGTGATCGTCTCGCAGATGCAGCTTCAAAAGCAATTTCTGATCTGGTAGACACTTCTGAAGCCTTCGAAACGGTCTATGTAGGTGCTGATGGTACTGATACCAAGCTTATCGATGATGTTTCAGAAAAGGCAATTCTTAAGGTCCTTCGTGAAGACGGACGTTCCATGAAGGTCCTCACTGAAGAGTTCGGAGAGGTCAAATTTGGGGAAGATCCGGAATTCTCTCTCGTTCTGGACCCTCTTGACGGTACATACAATGTGGCCAATGGTATTCCTGTTTACAGTATTTCCATTGCGATCGGGAAACCTGATGTTTCTTTGTTCTATTTTGGTTATGTGAGGAACCTCGCAAACGGGGATACATTCCATGCCGGGCTTGGTGAAGGTGCATATTTCAATGGTAAAAAGATCAAACCTTCCGCGAATTCCGTACTGGGCAGTTTCTGTGTGAGCCTGTACGGATATCGAAGGCATGTGGAAAGGACGACCGGTCTTTGTAAGTCTGTTCGCAGGATCAGGATATTCGGCAGTGTGGCCCTTGAGCTCTGCTATGTGGCAGCCGGCAGGACCGATGCATTCGTCGATGTCCGCGGATCTCTTAGACTTGTGGATGTGGCTGCCGGGAAATTGATCATAGAAGAGGCCGGAGGTATTGTAACCGATGGTGAAGGCCTTCCGCTTACGCTGAAAGGCAATATTATAAATCCATATTATATGGTAGCTTCCAACGGACTTGTGCATTCTGATATATTGAAGCTTATAAGGAGGTAATTATGACCATCAAAAAGATAGGGATAGTATCAAGATGTGACCATGAAGATGCACTTGAAATGGTCAGGACTATCGTTGAACACTTCAGGTCAAAGGTCGATATTGCTGTAACTTCGAACACAGCTGATCCTCTGGGTCTGCAAGACGTGGAGGTCATTACCATAGAGGAAATGAGAGGCAAAGGCGTCGAACTTCTTATTTCAGTAGGCGGTGACGGAACCGTGCTTCGCACTATTGCCCGTATGGAAGACCCTCTCCCAATATTGGGTATAAATATGGGTACCTTGGGATTCCTTGTTGATGTTAATCCTTCTGATGCTATAGAGGCCATTGAGGAATCTTTGAAGGGGTTCAAATATACTGAACGTTCCCGTCTTAATGTAAATCTTAACGGGGAAAAGATACCTCCTGCAACCAATGAGGTCGTGCTTACAACTGCAAGGCCTGCAAAGATTCTGACTTTCAGGATTACCATCGATGACCGGGAAGTGGAGGATGTTCGTGCTGACGGTGTTGTTATCGCGACTCCTACTGGTTCAACTGCCTATGCAATGAGTGCCGGTGGTCCGATCATCGATCCGAACGTCAATGCTACACTTATTGTACCTCTTGCACCTTTCAAGTTGTCATCAAGGCCTTGGGTGGTACCTGCAGACAGTCTGATCAAGGTTGAGATGATCATTCCTGAAAAGGAAGCCGCTCTTGTTGTAGATGGTCAGTATACTCATACAATACAGGAAAACGATGTTGTCACACTGACGAGGTCCGGTTTACCTGCAAGGTTTGTGGAAACATCTGCAAGCGGATTTTATGAGAGGGTGCAGAGCAAGCTCCGGTGAACGAAAATCAGGTTCAAAACCTATATATTTATATATTGCTTTCTCGAACAACCAGTGGGAATCAATAATATGTCTAATACTGATGATTATTCCAGAAATGAACTTATGAAATTCCTCAACATGGAACCTCTTGATATAGAGATCTGTGATGTGACCTTAAGGGACGGCGAGCAGACTCCCGGCGTAGCTTTCACAAAAGAGGAAAAAATAGATCTTGCACTTGAACTTGATTCTATAGGTGTCGAGGTTATTGAAGCTGGATTTCCTGTTGTTTCAAGTTCTGAAAAAGAGATCGTAAAAGAGATAAGTAACATGGGGCTGGATTCAAGCATCTGCTGTCTTGCCCGATCTGTCATAAGTGATGTTGATGAAGCAATTGATTGTGATGTTGATATTGTCAGCATCTTCATTGCAATGTCAGACCTTCATTTGAAGTTCAAGTATCATAAAAGCTGTGCGGACGTTTTCAGCTGTGCAATGAATGCTATTGAACATGCGAAAGATCATGGACTTAAGGTAAGGTTTGCAGCAGAGGATGGAAGCAGAACAGATTTGGAAACCCTTAAGAAGGCGTTCATTGCAGCAGAGGAATACAAAGTTGATTACGTAAGCATTGCAGATACCATCGGTATCTTAAGTCCTGCTACTACCCATTACCTGGTATCTGAGATCCGCAAGGTTGTCAACACGCCTATCTGTATCCACTGTCACGATGACCTGGGTATGGCTACAGCAAATACTCTTGTAGCTGCAGAGGCAGGTGCAAAACAATTGCATACTACGGTAAATGGTATTGGTGAAAGGGCAGGTAATGCCTCTCTTGAGGAGCTTCTGGTTGCATTAAGGGTGCAGCATGATATTGACAGGTATGATACCACAAAACTTACTGCTATTTCAGCTAAGCTTCAGGAATATTCCGGCTTGCCGATTGCTGTGAACAAGTCAGTAGTAGGTAAACATGCTTTTACTCATGAGTCTGGAATCCATGTAATGGCCATTCTCGAAGAACCGCGTACATATGAGCTTTTCAGTCCGGAGATGGTTGGTGGTAAACGCAATTTGATAGTGGGTAAGCACACCGGAAAGAAGGCTCTAAGAGGAATTGTGGAGGATCTTGGGTATCATCTTGATCACGATGAGCTTTGCACTCTCATTGGAAAAGTAAAGAACTGTACGGAAGTCAAAAAAGGTCTGTCCAGTGAAAGACTTGAGGCACTTATACACATGGTGCAGTTGCAGCAAGAATAAACCTTCAACATTTTTTAGGAGGTCGGTATATGGCAATGTACATGTTTCAAAAAAAGAAATTATATAATGTGGAGTGCTTTGTACTGCATGCAATATCTTTTGCATGCAGAAAAATTATATTTACCTATTTTAAATTCAAATAGTTGAGGAAGTCTTTAGAAGGTGCGACCTGTCAGTTTCTTCTTCTTCGTAATAGTTCATCTCGTTATTCTCAAGTAATACCACATAATCGGAAGAGTTACGCAGAGCCGTTGAGAATCCGGGTTCGACACCAAAGATGATTGTTTCCTTACCATGTTCATTGGCCTTGGTAAGAAGTGGTTTAAAATCAGCGTCCCTTGTAACCAGTGCAATTGTGTCGATGTTTGGGTTATATACAAGTTCCATTCCTTCAACTGCAAGACGGACATCAACGTCACTGGAGCAAATAATGGGCTCAAAACCATTGTTCTCTATTGCTTCTACCAGTTTGTCTGATGCATACTGGTTGAGGAAGACCCTGCCTATCTTTACATTGCCATATTCCTTTAGTACGTCACGTATCTCTTCAAGATTAACATTGAATTCTTTCCGCAGTACGTTGGGTCCGTCGACCAGAAGCCCTATACGTCTCCTGTCGGTTTCCTTTTTAGTACTAAGATACTTGACAATGGAATTGAATCCGGTTTTAACGTTCTGCATGCTTCCCTCAATTCTTTATAATTGTAATAAAACTTTATGAAATATATATTATGTTTCCGAATGAAGCGTTCAGAAACTGGATCACAAGTGATTTATCTATTTTGTGTCTCCCCTGTAACCCTTCCTTTTAAGAAATGAGTATATATTATTTAGTATCACCGCTTGATCTATTACCCTGTAGTTCCTGAAGTGCTTTGCTATATAAAATGATCAACAATTTATCGTTTGGTAAATTTCATGTGTAAAAATAATTTTTATAATATTTCTTTCAGGGTGCATTTTTTTGCACGCACTTCTAAAGGTTTGTCTTCAAGCCTGAAGTAATTTATATTTCTTTTCCCATGTTTTTTCCTTGTATAACGCAATTCTCCTCCGTAAAGCAGAAAGTCGTTGAGAACATCTTCGAACTGGATACGTTCGGAGGGTGAAATTTCTATTATGCTGATCCCATCCAGAAACCAGTTGTAAACTTTAAGGAGAAAAACCTCACGAACTCGCTTGAGCTTATCGGGATCATAATTGCATGGCGCTGTAAGGTAAATGGTCTTTTTGAGATCAGGGGACCATCCTGCGATCCTCTCTTCCATTTCAATGAACTGTATGGGGATCTCTTCTCCTTCTTCAGGCCTTGGCCGGTATCGTGCAAGGTGGGATATGTCAGTTTTCAGATTCACCACCTTCGTGTATCGTACTCTGTTCTCCTGCGCTGCTTACCGGCGCTTTTGATCCTGAATCCCATGTACAGTCCTACAAGAACTCCGCTAAGGTGTGCAGTGTGCGCGATCATGTCGTTTGCTCCAATCAAAGTAAAATCAAGCAGTGCAAAGAGCAGGAGTGCATACTTGATCCTCATTGGTATGAAATAAACATAGACCTGCATTTCAGGAGCTAATACTGTGAGTGTTGCGAAAACTCCCATGATGGCACCACTGGCTCCGATCATCGGATAACCTGTACTGCTTGTTAGTGCATATCCAAGGGCTGCTACTATGCCTGATATGAAATAAACATAGAGGAACCTGTCCTTTCCAATACGTTTTTCCAGTTCCCTGCCGAAGAAGAACAATACAAGCATGTTGAAAAATATATGTCCAAGACCACCATGCAGGAACATATGTGTGATCAGTGTCCATGGTCTTGCGAAGATCATGCTCGGGACCAGTTGGAATAGTTCCACGTAACCCGGTATCAGTTCAAGGAAGAATGACACGATACAAATAAATATTATTGCCATTGACGGACTTTTCAGGATCGATGACCTTGTCCGGTAAACCGCACCTGTGGCAGCTCCTTTTGCAGCGGTCTTTGCTGCATCTTTCATCATGTTCTTTATGACCTCATCCATTTCCGGACCATAAGACTGCCCTCCTTTATAGGTCCTGTTGTAGTTCCCTGAAGTACCCGAGTTCCCATAAGAATATCCTTCACCCCGACCAAGACCCTCGCAGGCGTGTCTTTCGGGAAGTCGGTGGTCTGAGCAGAACGTTTTGCCACAATGGCGGCAGGTGAACATCATGGGTTCCTGCTTACCACATATCCAGCATTTATTATCCAATGTATCCTCTCTATCTGTAATAGTCTTATATTGATCCATTAGGTCAATATCTGCTATCTAATAAAATGATTTCTGATAACCGGATTTTAGTAACCAGTTTTTAATAAATAGGTTCTTTATGTACTACTCTGGTAAATTGTCTGCAAAGATAATATTTTGTTAAGTGTGGAATTTTACAATTGTTCGATTGTTAACATTGTTTATTATATTGTATTGTAGTTTGATTTTTTGAAAGAACCCGCTCTTACCTACTGTTTTATCATTCGTAACACCGTAAACTCACAAAAGAATTATCTAGTATAATCATGATAAATTATCAAAAACCTTATATAAGAGATATGCATACTACATCCAACATTCCAAAGACTGTACGTCAGTTATTACGTTTTACGCAATTCGTAACACCCATGAAAAATAATCTATATAATCGTTTAACTATGAAATGTTCAATCCAGGAGGAGAGATAACATATGAGTGAGCTAACTACAGGTAGTTTTTCTATCGGCGACCTTGAAAATGTTCAGATTACTATCAATAACATTGTAGGTGCTATTGAAAAACAGATTGATAAATGCGATGAGGAGATGGGACCTACGCCTAAGCCCGGTGTCTCTTCATTAAGGGATTGGGATCATACCCTTTTTGAGAGATACGATCCGGTCTATACTCCAATGTGTGATCAGTGCTGTTATTGTACTTTTGGTCCTTGTGATCTGAGTGGTAACAAGGAAGGTGCTTGTGGTATCAATCTGGAAGCCCACAATGCACGTGAGTTCATGCTTCGTGTAATGACAGGTGCAGCAGCACACTCCGGACACGGAAGACATCTTCTTCACCACATGATCGATCTGTACGGCAAAGATTTCCCTCTGGACGTCGGACCTACTAATATTTTAGCTCCTAACGTTCAGGCAGTTACAGGTATCAAACCGGAAACACTTGGTGATCTTGATATTGTACTGAACTATTTCGAGGAACAGCTCACACAGCTGCTTGCAGCAGTACATATGGGTCAGGAAGGAGCAGCTATTGACTTTGAATCAAAGGCAATGCACGGTGGTATGGTAGATCACGTTGGAATGGAGGTCTCTGATATCATCCAGATATCATGTCTTGGATTCCCCAAATCTGATGACAATCCACCACTCGCAGACATTGGTATGGGATGCCTTGATTCATCCAAGCCTAATCTGATTGTTATTGGTCACAATGTTGCAGCTGTCACTGATATTATCGATTACATGGAAGACCACGACCTAACCGATAAAATTGAACTCGGTGGTCTGTGCTGTACTGCACTTGACATGACCCGTTACAAGATGGACGGTTCTACATGTGATGCTGTTCCAAAGGCCAAGATCGTAGGAACGCTTGCAAAAGAGCTTAAGGTGATAAGATCAGGTGCTCCTGATGTTATTGTTGTTGATGAACAGTGCATACGTGCAGATGTTCTTCAGGAAGCACAGAAGCTCATGATCCCAGTTATTACTACCAATGATAAGGTCATGTACGGTTTGAAAGACCGCTCAAATGATGATGTCGAAGATATCTTCTCCACAA
>JBNJIC010000076.1:0-10241 GCA_051749005.1 Halobacteriota archaeon
ATTTACGAAGCCTTTTGGCAACGAACTTCCAGTTAAGGTATGTTCCGATACCAAGACCGAGTGCGATCCATATTGCTTCCATTCCTGCAAGATATGCATAACCGGGTAATCCCAGTAGCAGCCAGCCGCTCATGTCAGATGCCTGGGAACTGAGAGCAGTTACCCATTTGTTCAGTTTCCTGCCACCAAGGATGTAGTCAGAAAGGTTCTCGGTCTTTCTGTAGTAGTAAAAACCGATTGTCAACATAAAAAGCAGGTATAATACAATTATTATCGCAACACTCTGGTTTCCGGATGTCATATCCATTAATATTTTCTCCTGCGAACATCTTGTTCATGAAATCTTTTTCGAGATGCAGTTTTTCCGTTATTAATGTTATGATTTTTATTTGTTTGCAGGCAGGCAGTGTATCTTCATTACAAAGAACGATTTTTCACTCCCTTATTGTAAACAAGGCTTTCCCCTCCTCTGAGTTTTTCAAAAATATCCCAGGTCAGCAAGATAGCGCATGTCATTCCTGGCAGTATCGTAATGGCATCATCAATTATTTTCCCGATAGAAGAGAGCGTTACGTTCTTCTCAAGGCACTCTCACTGGGATTCCGGGGTACCCAGAAAATGTTCTCTGCTATATATTTTTCAGCATCTTCCGGATCTGCCCACTCGTCCTCTGTAAGCTCATTGTATTTCTCTTCAAAAGCACCTGATATGTATTTCAGGAATAGCAGTCCGAGAATAACACGCTTGCACTCTGATGTATCCATATTGTTCCTGAGCTAAGAATAGATTGGCAGGTTTAAAATGATTTAAAATTTAAATAAAGTTACCGGATTTATATAGTTACCTAGTAAAGGATATCAAAGGAGACCTTCATATTCATACCAACTATAGTGATGGGACCGATGGTCTGGAAGCAATATTAAAGAAGGCCGGTGAACTTAACTATGAATATATAGGCATAACCGATCATTCCAGGTCCGGAAGGATATCCGGTGGTCTTGAAGTCGAAGAACTAAAAGAGCAATGGGATGAAATTGATTCCATTTGTCATAAATGTGAAATAAAGATCTTAAAGGGAGCAGAAGTTGATATCCTTCCGGATGGAAGTCTGGATTATCCCGAAGAAATACTAAAAGAACTTGACCTTGTAGTTGGAGGCATCAATTCCAATTTTGAGTCCTCTAGTAGTTATATCTTTAAATTTCTTCCTGGAATTTATATACTAATTTTAGATTCAATTGTAAACTACATGACAACCCGACAACTATTTACCCTAATAGCATGTCTAACGCAATCAACCGGCTGCATTTAAAAAATTAGCAATCGGTGATGGAGACTGTGAAAATTATTGCATCAGTAATCTGGTTTGCTGGATCTGGTCCTTAATAGCCACAGGTTTAGTCCATGTGAACTGAGTTATTTCTATCCCTATCTGATGCTTTCTTTCTATCCTGTGCTTCATGAATCAACCATTTAATAGATTTAAAGACTTGATTTTAATGATAAAAGAACATAATATCAAAAAATACTTTGGAAACTATTTTGAAAATTACTTTTTGAACGACCTTAAAGCAGGATTCATCACGGCTGTCGTAGCACTTCCGCTTGCTATCGCATTTGCTATAGCATCAGGAGTAGAACCTGTAATGGGACTTTATACTGCGATCATTGCAGGTATCCTTGTATCATCTTTTGGAGGATCAAGATACTCCATATCGGGTCCTACAGGTGCCATGACCGTTATCGTCCTTTCCACTGTCAATACTCATGGAGTTGAAGGCCTGTTGCTTGCCGGAACATTTGCAGGTATCTTCCAGATACTGTTCGGTGTGATGAGCCTGGGAAAAGTTGTAAAATACATCCCACTGCCCGTAATCTCTGGCTTTACAAGCGGTATCGGGATGCTCATTTTGATCGGCCAGTTGTCAAACTCCTTCGGCCTGGTTCTTCCTGCACGCGAACACGTATGGGAGACTGTGCATGACGTATTTACAGCCTTCGGAATGATGAATACTACGGCCTTATCCATCTTTTTGGGGACCATTGTCCTGATGTTGCTGCTTCCAAAGCTATTGTCCGGATACAGTTATCTCAAAAACATTCCCGCATCCATCATGACACTGATAGTATCTGTAGTCCTCACGTATTTTTTACGTCTTGATGTCCCAATTGTAGGTAACATCCCCGGGAACATTCCGCAATTCCACATGCTGAGTTTCGATCTCGAGCTCCTGTACGCAGTTCTTCCTGCAGCCTTTACGATAGCTCTGCTTGGGGCCATCGAATCGCTCCTTTGTGCCGTGGTCTGCGATGCAATGACAAGTACGAAGCATGACAGTAACAAGGAGCTCATTGGACAGGGTCTTGCCAATGTTATCCTCCCCTTCTTTGCAGGAATTCCCGCAACAGCTGCAATTGCAAGAAGTGCGGTGAACATCAGGGAAGGTGCCAGTACACGTATGTCAGGTATTATACATGCCTTAGTTTTGTTTGCAATACTACTGTTCTTCGGTCCGATCGCAAGATACATTCCAAAAGCTTATCTTGCAGGTATCCTCGTACTGGTATCTGTGAAAATGATCAATATAGAGGAGATCAGGACCACCATGAGGATCAGCAAGATGGATACTTTCGTCCTGCTTGCAACTTTTGCACTGACTGTCCTGACAGATCTTGTATTTGCTATTCAGGCAGGCATGTTCCTTTCCATAATATTGCTGTTCATACGTCTGACGAACATAATTGACGTACATTCCATGGAGAACTATGACCCTTCAGAGGGCATCAACGCAACGATTATTTCGGATCCTTACCTAAATGAGAACGTAGCCGTCTACACTATAAACGGACCTTTCTTCTTCGGTGCGATGAACGTGTTCGAACACAAGGTCGATGAACAGATAAAGATGAGCAAAAAGCACATAGTGATCAGAATGCGCTATGTTCCTTTCATAGATACAACAGGCATCGAAAGGCTAAAAAGCTTCATTTCGGTTCGTAAGAAAATGGGACAAAATACCTACCTTACAAGTGTCCAGCCGGCGGTAATGACTGCAATAGGCTCCGACCCCGATCTTGGTGAAATGATAAAGAATAAGGATGTGCTTGTATTCAGCAGGACACAGGAAGCTCTTTGCTACCTTAAATCTCTCGGGAAGGGTAGAAATGGGAACTGAATTTTTCTTCTATATTCATGGAATGACTTTAGTGTTGGAAACTGACTTGATCCTGAATTAATATTGCGATTTTGTAAAGGAATTATCAGATTGGGCCGGGATCAGCTTCCCCTTCCACCCACTTTTATTTTTCTGAACTATGGCCCGGAATTCCAAAGCCGTCTTCTGTATATTTAATAACTTTAATATAATATTATATCACTAAATCTATACTTCCATAAATGGGGTATAGAAATGCTAAGAAAAACAATCTTAATTTTATTTTTATCAATATTCCTGCTATCCTCAGGCTGCACGGATTCCACCGGCGATCTCGTAGATTCTGTGGACGGGATTGCTACAACTGCAGCTGAGGTGTCAGGCGCAATCGAAAAAATCGAAAGTGAACTGAACGAACCGGTTCAAAATAGTAGAACCGGCGAATCTACGTTGTCTGATGTTGAAGACCTCCGCATAGGTGCTTTCAACATACAGGTGTTTGGTGTAACAAAAGCATCAAAACCTGATGTTATGCTGGTCATTGCAGACATTGTCCGTACTTACGACATCATTGCGATCCAGGAGATCCGGGATTCATCCCAGACCGCCCTTCCTGACCTTGTGGACCTTGTGAACAGTGACGGCTCACAATATGATTATGTTGTAAGTGAGCGACTTGGAAGGACTTCAAGCAAGGAGCAATATGCGTACATCTATGACACAACGACGATTGCAGTGACGGGAACACCGAAAACATATCCTGAGCCTGAAGGTACCGATCCGTTCCACAGACAGCCATATATCAGCTCTTTCAGATCATTAGGTGGTGATTATGATGTGGTTCTCATGGTGATCCACACCGATCCGGATGAGGCTACGGAGGAGATCAATGCACTTGACGATGTCATGGAATATGCACAGATTTCTTATCCTGAAGAGGAGGATTTTGTCATAATGGGTGATTTCAATGCTGATGGACGCTACTTCGATGAGGATTCATCCAGTGATCTTGACAGTTATTTCTGGCTTATTGATGATAGTCTGGATACAACCACAAAAAGCACTGATTATACCTATGACAGGATCGTCCTGACCGATACATCCGATCTGACAGGAGATCATGGTGTTTTCAGATATGACCTTGAATACGGTCTTTCCGAAGAAATGACAGTTGCCGTTTCAGACCATTATCCGGTCTATATGGAGGTCAGGTGTAATGGAGACAATGATCTGTGATCATGACCTGCCACAATTAACCCTGAGTATTAGTACTGGATCGGTTATGTTTGAAAAGTGATGGGTTTTTCCCATCGACTATCCTTTTTCTCAGATGCCGGTCCATTATTCTGCATTTCACAGGATGGTGATATTCCCTGATCTCTGGCTCAACCTTGAGATCATTCCGTTATCATCCACGACCTCAAGGTCGATCTCAATATTGCTGGCAGTTCCCAGGTCCAGCTGTGTTGGTCTGACCTTCATGCCGGTGAGGTTGTAATCATAGACCATTGTGGAATTATCCCAGATGGCCCATCTGTATGCGGTTATAAAACCATCCTGGTCGAATGAGCCTGAAGCATCCAGTATAAGGTAATCCTGATACTCGGTGCCATTGGCTCCCTTCAATTGCTCATTTTCGAACTGGACCTCTGCAAGAGGGATCGGCGGGATAAAGGTCTCTTTGAAGATGTTGATATGGGAGGTCATCAGTTCAAGTACAATAGTATCTCCTTTTTCTATCGAGATCGGTTTTGTGAAGGATTCAGCATCTATCGTGTATGTTATGTTGTAGACATTATCATTGGTCTTGAAGCTGATATTGTAGTTGCTGGTGTTATCCATGTTTCCGGAACCGAGCAGTGTGATGTTTCCTGCAGTGTAATCCATCGTGTAGTTGTTTGTAGAAATGAAATCGGTCGATGTATTCCAAACGGTTTCCGAACCTGTCATGATTGGAAGGTCGGTGAGGGATACATTGTAGTCTGAACTGCTATCTCCCCAGCCTGAAACATCGATCTCCTTTGTAAGATGCGGGTTCATGTCACCTGACTTATAGAGTGTGATCTTTCCCGAATCGTAGTCCATTGTGTAATCCACACCAATGGTAAAAGTTTGAGAGGAATTTGAGACCTCTTCGGAAAATGTCACTTCGGAGTATGCCTGTCCCGGATGAGAAGGCATGGAATACACGTAGTCCTCATCCTCATCTGGCCAGCCGGATACATCAAAGTTCCTGGTCTCAGTTACAGTGATGTTTGTAAAGTTCAGGCTGATCTCCTTGCTCTTTGTGGCAGGTACCAGTATCCTCCTGTTGAAGTTATAGATCATAGGATAGTCCTTGTAATAATCTATATTTCCCCGTTCATCACCTGCCATGTAGTTCAGGGCAAAGATATCGTTCATTTTTATCCCGGTGATGTAAGCATCATCAGTGTTGAGGTTTAAGGCAGTAATATTGACCGAATTCCAGTGGGTCGAATTTCCTATAGGATGGATAGAAATAACCTTCAGGTTCTCATTCTCTACTGCTTCTATTTGCGCTTGCCTTTCCATAATGTCCTTCTGCGTGGTCGACACCATGACCGCTACTCCTGACGCTGCGATAATGGTGATGAGAATAAGTAGCAGCGTACCGAAAACTACGGATACGCCACGTTCATCACGCAAAAGCGGAACTCGATCAATAACTGCCATGAACCTAGGATACTCAGCTGTAATGATATAGCTTCCCGACATAATCTATATAGACAAAAGTAGTATCTATATTCTATACTGGATATGCTTAAGTCCTGCTGAATTAGTAGGAAAAGCAATGTTACTGCCAAGCATTGGTTTAAAAGAAATTCCGAAAAACGCCGTTCTTCTTGTTGAAGAGGATCTGGGAAGCATAAAAAGTACTTTCGTACAGGAAATTGCATTTAGCGCTCTTAAAAACGATAAAAAGGTTTTATACATATCAACAAAAAGGTCGAGGGAGGATGTCCTTGACCAGATGTCAATGCTGAAGATGGATGGTAACTGCGACGGGCTGGTCATACTCGGTGACTTCAAGGACAAAGTAGCATTAATGGATTTGTTCCATGGAAATGATCCGGCTGCCGGACATCTGTATCATATTGTGGATCCCTCTCTCAACAATATCTTTGATGTGGATATCTGCATTATGGATACCTTTTCTTCACTTTTCATAGAGGGTGATGAACACTCAATGGTCGAAAGTATCAATTCCCTGATAAATATCAGCAGGAACAACAACACTACCTTTTTACTTGCAGCAGATACCGGCATCCTTGATGAAAGGGTGGAGAGGATCATGAGGTCAATGATGGATGGTGTGGTCCAGTTCAAGACCCAGTATACAGGCGGAAAGATCACCAGATATATCAATATCCCGAAAATGAAAGGTATGCTCCCACTCAATAAGATGATCGCATTCAATGTTACAAAGGAAGGAATTCAGATAGATACCAGAGAGAGGGTCGGTTAAAAAGAAAGCCGCAATCCTCGATCTCTTCGATCTTTTTTTAGTTCAGTTCGTTTTATATCCATTCGTTTTCTTCAGTCACCGGCCTGCACGTTCACAGTAGCTTTAGCTGTAGCACTGCCAACTTCGGCCTTGACGACATATACACCTGAAGCTTCACCAACTATCGGCGTTACAGAGACGGTACCTTCTTCATTGGATTGAGCACTTTGTATCATTCCACTCGGTGATATGGTCATCTTGACAAACACATCAGGAGCAGGATTTCCTTCGAGATCATAGACTGTAAAGACTAAGGGTTCCTGTACAGGGATTCCTCCGATTGTGTCCTGTCCTCCTCCGGAGATCAGCTCGATGGTATACATGTCATTTGCCTGCTGTGCAGGAAGGATCAGGGCGGTACATGCCAGATAGCTCATTATAAGCAGGACGGCTGTGTGCTTCAGCCCGTGCTTGACCTCACCTTCTGTGATAACACCAACGATAAGACCCCCGAAGAAGCCGTTGAGCAGGATCATGTGGAAGAACCCTCGTTCAAAATCGATGTTTGATAGACCGTTTCCACCAAGCATTTCCATCCCGACACCCTGGATCAGAGGGAGAAGCGAGGTGGACAGGATATAGGTCAGCATTATGATGATACCCTGGGCTAGATAGAAGATAACGACATACTGTTTCAGGGTTGCTTCCTTTTCCCTTTCAAGGGTTATCACGGCTCTCATATCCTCTGAGGTACGAAGCAGGAGGTCTGCCACATTACCACCGGTATAGGCCGCCTGAACGACCACGTCAATATATTTTGAGACAAGACGGCTGTTTATTGAAGTCGACAGCCTGTTCATGGAGCCCTCAAATGAATGGCCAAGCACCATGGCTGCGGCTGCGTCCCTGACGTTGTCGGTCAATGCTCCGAGGTCTGTCCTTGAAAGGTTGATGACACCTTTTATAGGGTCCACACCGCCTCGCATCAGTTCGGACAGCTTGAAGAGGAACTCACTGAAGGCAAGTTCACGGCTTTTCAGGCGCTTTTTCTGGATGTATGTGTCGATGGAATACGGTATGATCGCTATTAGTGTTGCAAATACAATGATGTGGTCAAGATCGTCCTTCGGTTTTTCCTCTTCAGTTTCCGGCTTCGCTTCTTCCTCTGCGGGTGGAGGGTTTTCCTCTTCACCATCCGATACCATTGCTGCGGCGTTCTCTTCAGCCTCCATCTCTGCAACGAGGGTCTCGTAGGCAGCCATCCTTTGATCTTCTTCGCTCATGACCTCGGAAGAGGATCCTTCCTGTGGGACAAACCCATGGCCTGTAAGAATTGCTACTCCTAAGAGCATGAGTGCTGCCAGGACAGGCAAAGCTACTGTGAAATATTCACGTTTTACGTTATACCTGAGCTTTATGACCTTTATGTACTGCTCTATCTGCATCCTATGTTTTTGCAGTTTCATAGTGTACTCCTTGAATACTTCATCCACAACAGGAGGAGGAAGATCACATTAATGAAAGGCAGTATGAAATATACGAAGAAATTGAAGAGCTGTCGTGGGGTAAAGACTCCAAGCTCGATCCCAAGAGCACTGCAAACGACTATCAGAAGAACAACAAGCACAACGCTCATGACAATACCACTGAGGTATCCTTCTCCATAAACCGAAAGTGAATCCACGAACTCTTTCTGGTTCTGCCATCTCATGGCCATCAGCTCCTTGGATTTCATCTCCAGGTATGTTTTCAGCCCGCCACCAGCGTTCATGGCGTTTGCTATGTCGATGCAGATGGCCCTGAAGACCTCTGATGAGGTGTTCTGTATCATATAGGTCATAGCAGACCCGCCATCCTCGCCGAGCAGGTCGACCCTGTACATTACCTTCCCGAATTCCTTTGAGATATCCCCGTAATCCTCGATGGCTATCCTTCGGATTACATCCATAGGTGTTGAACCTCCACTTGCAAGAATGGACATGTATCCAAGTGCAAAGGGTAGTTCCTGCTCGATGTTCATGTTCTTTGAAGATATCTTGTTGTACAGTGTGAAAGGAAATCCTCCGACCGTAAGTCCGAAGGTCAGAACCGTCAGGACTCCTATATACATTAACGGAGAAGCTGAATTACGGAACAGCACGATCGATGCGATGAACACTATGATCGATGCCAGGACAGCGGTCACAACGGCAAGCGAGATGAACATTCCAGGTGTCATCAGCAGGTCTGCCTGATAGAGTGATCTTGCTATATCCTGCTGGGGTTTCCTGTCTATCATGCTTCCGAAATGATAACAGAACATCTTGTAGCGTTCCAGGAATTTGTTGAATTCTTTGGTTTTTTCCTGTGGCTTCTCTTTTCCCTCTCCCTGCGGGACCCCTTCCTTCAATCCAGTCCCTCCATCATCTCATCTTTATTTCTGGAGTACCTCCGTATCGCTTTTGCAACACTTTCATAATCTGTAGTATTGTTCTGCACCAGCCAGTCCAGCAGAACAGCACGATCTTCCATTTCCTGCAGCAAGGTTGCGTTATCGATGCCGAATTCCTCAGAGATCCCTTCGAAAAGTGCGCTGTATCCGCTGAACTCATAGCTGTCCGTCACAGGATCCCATTTCCACGCAGGGTTTGTGATAAGATCCCCGCGTTCAGGGTCGACCTCGATGATCTCCACGATCCTCATGACCCTTCGTATAAAGTGCTCTCCAACTTTTATCATGGAGTTGAAGATGACAGCATCCAGACTTGCGAACAGGTTCCTCGGGACTTCCATAGGTTTGGATTCAACCCTTGATAGCAGTTCTTTTATTGAACCTGCGTGGATTGTACCCATACATGGGTGGCCCACAGAGATCGCCTGGAAAAGCGTTCCTGCTTCTGCACCTCGGACCTCACCAACGATGATGTATTCAGGACGCTGCCTGAGGGCTGCTGCGAGCAGGTCGTAAAGCTCTACGTCTCCTGCAGCCTTGGAATTGCCGGTCTTTCCGCCAAATCCAGCCCTGGTAACAGATTGCGTCCAGTTAGGATGCATGAGGTTCATCTCGGCAGTATCCTCGATGGAAACGATCTTGTATTCAGGCCGAATAAAAGAACCAAGCGCGTTGAGCGTGGTAGTCTTACCGGATGCAGTTCCTCCTGCTGCCAGTACCGATCGTTTGTATTCGATGATGATCCACAGGTATGCAAGGATCTTCGGATCGAAGGTCCCGTAATTGATCAGGTCGATACATGAGACCGGATTGGATTTGAAACGCCTGATGGTGAAGGTCGATCCCTTTTTGGTAACCTCCTTTCCCAGTGTGAGGTTTGCACGACTGCCGTCAAGGAGCGAAGCGTCACGTATGGGCTCCAGAACAGAGATATGCCTTCCCGAAGACTGTGCGACCTTCATCACGAAATTGTTCAGCTCTATTTCCTCAAAGATCACATCGGTCTGAATGGAACTGTATATCCTGTGGTTGATATAGACCGGCATCCCGGGCCCGTTGCATGTGATATCCTCAATGAAAGGGTCCCTCATGAGAAGATCGAGCTTCGCATACCCCGTGTACTTCTTCAGCAGGTAGTAGAACATCTTATCCTTCTGGTACTCGCTCAGGTTAAGACGATAGATCTCTA
>JBNJIC010000077.1:0-10193 GCA_051749005.1 Halobacteriota archaeon
AAAAGTCACTAAATCATTTCTCCCCAGAAGAACCACCTTATGTTACCCCCCAATTAACTCCCCCATCTTCTCCCACCCACACACCCCCTTCAGGCCTTATAATTCTCTCAGAGCATTCAGATGAACTTCCGGTAAAGTCTATGTACTTACAAATATAATATGAATATCGGACAATGGTATCGATTTCTTTCTCTTCTTATCGGTTATGAAATATCAAAGACACTAAAGGAACTTTGAGTATGAAATTCAATAAGGAACAGGGCAGGTATATAATTCTGGGGAGCATTGATGGTCTCCTGGCTGTGCTTGGTGTGGTAATCGGAACATCACATGTTGTCGATGACCCTTCAATTATCATAAATGCTGCACTTGGAGGTGCTATTGCACTGGCAATGACCAACGGCATCGGATCATATCTTGCAGAAAGTGCAGTTGAATACGGTCATCTTGCAGAGCTTGAAAAACCATTGCTAAGAAGTCTTGAATCTACTAAACTGGAGACCCAGACAAAGAAAAAAATATGGAACGATTCCATAGCTCATGGGGGTTCTAGCTTTGTCGGATCCATTGTTCCAATCTCACCATTTGTACTTTTTGATGAAATGGCCCTTGAGATATCAGTCGTATTGAGTATCTCGGTCCTTGCAGTACTTGGGATCTACTCCGGAAAGATAGCAAAGCAAAGTGCAATTAAACATGCTGTTCGAATGGTAGGGCTTGGCATATTAATCGTTACTGCTGTTACAATGCTCGGACTTGAATAAGAGGCGAATCCTGTAAATAGGTAGAATATGAATTATTTAGCGGAGAATTAAATATGGGGGAAATATCATACAGGAACATCCTGGTTCCAATAGATGAAAGACAAATGTCGAAAAGGGTTGTTGACCATGCACTACATGTTGCACAAAATGAAAATGCCAATCTGATAGTGGTCTATGTGGAAGAGAAGAAAGAAATAGAATCCATCTATCCAAAAGAACTCTCAGAGAAGATGCTTGCAGTTGTCAGGGAAAACATCGAAGCTAATATGGGATATGCAATAACAGAGGCTGAAAAAGCAGGTATTGCAGCTGAAAGGATAATACTCAACAGTGATGATATAGGTGGCGACCTTATCAGGATCGCAGAAGAAAAAGATGTTGACCTTACTGTCATGGGTTCCGAGTCCCTCAGGAGAGATCCTCTTGGAAGTCTCACACGCTGGATAATCGCAGCGGATGTAGGACCCGTTCTTGTTATCACCAGCGAGGACTAAGACATTCAATTTAAATGTAATGGAAAGCTATAGAGGAGACCATGGTGATCTCGACTTTATTGTTTTTCATTTTCGGACTTATTCTTATTACCAAAGGAGCAGACTGGTTCATCGAGTCCGCAGTCTCTATCTCAACCAAAAGCGGACTCCCGAAGGTCATCATCGGTGCTACCATTGTAAGTTTTGCCACAACAGCTCCCGAATTTACCGTTTCTGCAATAGCTGCATACATGGGACACACAGATCTAACCATAGGGAATGCAGTCGGATCGGCCATATGTAACATCGGCCTAGCACTTGGGGTAGTCATTGCCATCAAGGCAATCCCCATCGAAGATGGAGCATTCCTCCACAAAGGTGCTATTATGCTCTTTTCAGGACTTGCACTTATAGCCTTAACACTGGATAGGGAACTTACAGCAATAGATGGCCTTTTCCTGCTTGCGATCTTCCTCGGCTTCCTTTACTACAACTACCGCCTGCAATCTGCAATATTCAAAGGAAATGAAAAGAAAAAGGAAAAACTATCACTGGCAGAAATGAAGTCAGATATATTCTTTTTCATACTAGGTTCAGCCTGTGTAGTCATCGGAAGCCGCATACTTGTGGACAGCGGAAAAGAGATCGCAACTTGGCTTGGTATCCCTGAGATGATCATAGGACTAACACTTGTTGCCTTTGGAACATCTCTGCCGGAACTGATAACTGCTGTCTCTGCAACATTAAAAGGACATCAGGACCTTTCAATCGGCAATATACTCGGAGCTAACACCATGGACATTGCTATGATACTTGGTTTCTCCTCCCAGATCCGCACTCTCCCAATCCTTGATCAGTCCATCAAATATGACTTCCCCGTAATGATCCTTATAATGCTGATGCTTGTAGTATTCGGAATTACAGGCAAGAAACTTCAACGCTGGGAAGGCGGCGTGATCCTTATCACATATTTTGCCTATGTAGCAGGCCTTTTCCTGTTCTATAATTGATTGAAACATAGAAAAACTAGTCTTTGGACCTATTTTTCATTTTTATTGAATATAATATAGTTTCCAACTGTGCTATCCCAAAATGCTTAAGTCTTAACAAAAACAATTTTTTTGTGAGGAATTATCATGAGAAAAGTGTGGCTAATATTATTGATTGCTATCACAATGATAGCTGCAGGGTGTTCCGGCAACGACACAGAAACAACGACCTATACTGACGATGAATACGAAGTTACTTCTTCTGTGCCTGAAGGCGCTGAAGAACAGTGGTGCCCTGTAGGTTCTACATGGCAGGCAACAAATCCACAGACCGGCGAGAGTATGGAAATGGTAATCGTTGGGACCGAAGTTGTCAATGATGTGACATTATGTAAAGCAGTCGTCGATATAAAGCCTGTCACTGAAGACATCGCAAAAATTGAGTACCTGTGGTCAGAAGAAGGCGATATGGTCATATGGACAAGTTACGATGCTTCAGGAAATGTTATATCAGAAATGAAAATTATCGATGGAGTCATGACAATTACCGATGAGAGTGGAGAGGTCATGAGCTTCGGTATGCCAGAAGAATAAGGTCTTTTTTTATGAATTTGCGGCTTTTCCGCAATATTCATCATTTTTAAATAATTATTATTCTGATTTCCAGATTAGGATAAAATATTATTTCATTACTTTTCTTTGAAAAGGTAAAGAACTATAATCCATCACATAGTATAGTTCGCAGATCATATTTAATCAATCATTTAATAGAAGGATAGAGAAATGACCTCAACACGCTTCATAATAACTGTTATCGGTATAGATAAGATCGGCATTGTTGCTAACATCACAAAGGTGATGGCAGATTTTAATGTGAATATCGTTGATATCAGCCAGACTATTATGGAAGACCTGTTCACCATGATAATGCTGGCTGGTGTAAAAGATGAGAACTTCGACCTTACTGCATTCCAGAAAGCAATGTCAGAGGAAGGAGAGAAACTCGGAGTGGAAGTGCGTGTGCAGCACGAGGATGCGTTCCGCTTCATGCACAGGATCTAAGTGGAGGTTTACACATGCTTGTACATCCGGAAGAGATACTTGAGACCATCCAAATGATCAAAGCGGAAAACCTTGACATCAGAACAGTTACAATGGGGATAAACCTCCGCGGTTGCTGTCACAACGACATAGATGTTCTTAACGAGAGGATCTATGAGAAGATCACGAGCTATGCCAGAGACCTTGTAAAGACCACTGAAGAAATTCAGAACCTCTACGGGATACCAATAATCAATAAGAGGATCTCAGTAACACCCATAGCCATAATTGCCGAAAGCTGTGATACGGCCGATTATGTGTCAATTGCAAAGACACTCGACCGCGCTGCAGAAGATGTTGGAATTGATTTTATTGGTGGTTTCAGTGCACTTGTCCATAAAGGAACAACACCCGGAGACATAAAGCTAATCAATTCCCTTCCACAGGCACTTGCAACCACAAATAAGGTATGTTCATCCATCAACGTGGCCACCACAAAAGCAGGAATCAATATGGATGCTGTGGCAATGATGGGGAAAATCATCAAAAAGACCGCTGATGCTACAAAAAATGAAGATGGAATAGGCTGTGCCAAACTTGTTGTCTTTGCCAATGCACCGGAGGACAACCCTTTTATGGCAGGTGCATTCCACGGAGTAGGTGAACCAGATTGTGTTATAAATGTAGGTGTAAGCGGTCCGGGAGTCGTCAATTCCACAATCCGGGAACTTAAGGACCCTGATCTGGGTGAAATAGCAGAGGCTATCAAGAAGACGGCCTTCAAGATCACCAGGATGGGAGAGATGGTAGGAAGGGAAGTTTCCCGCCGTCTCAACGTAGACTTCGGAGTAGTTGACCTGTCCCTGGCCCCGACTCCGGAGATAGGTGACAGCGTGGCTTCTATCCTAGAAGCAATGGGACTTGAGAACTGCGGGACCCACGGGACAACAGCAGCTCTTGCACTTCTTAATGACGCTGTGAAAAAAGGCGGATCAATGGCATCCTCTTATGTGGGAGGTTTAAGTGGTGCTTTCATCCCTGTAAGTGAAGATGCCGGAATGATACATGCAGTTGAGATCGGTGCGCTAAGCCTTGAGAAGCTCGAAGCTATGACAAGTGTCTGCTCTGTGGGACTGGACATGATAGCAATACCCGGAGATACGAACGCATCAACCATATCCGCCATCATTGCAGACGAGATGGCTATCGGCATGATCAACAAGAAGACAACTGCTGTGCGTGTAATACCTGCACCCGGAAAAACCGTAGGAGACTATGTCGAATATGGAGGACTTCTTGGACGTGCCCCGGTAATGACGGTCTCTGATTTCAGCTCAGATGATTTCATAGGAAGAGGCGGAAGGATACCTGCACCAATACAGGCACTTACGAACTGATATTAAAAAGCAAAAAGAAGGATGAGTCAAATAGAAAGTTAAGAGGCAGGATGATTCAGGTCTTGTATTACTTAAAGCAAAAATCAATGATCCTGCCTGCAATCGCTGCTTTCCTTTCTCTTTTTTTTATTTTGATATGCACATCCATGTACTTTTCATAAAGAACCTTACGCTCCCTGTAAAGCTCTTTCAGGTTCTTATCCTTATAGCCTACAACACCCCTTTTAGAAGGATCAATCCTGCGTGAGATCCTATGAAAAGGAGGATCCAGGTAAACGATAGTAGAAATATCCTTCAAATGATCCATAGCAACACTGGAATAGACCATACTCCCTCCCGTAGCAATAATGCAGCTTCCTGATGGATCAAGATCAAGTACAACCTGTTCTTCCACTTCAAGGAAAGCACTTTCACCGGAACTATCAATAAATGACTGCAGATCTGTACCGATCCTTTCTTTGATCAGATTATCTACATCAACAAAACCATAACCCAGTTTCTTTGATAACAATTTCCCAATTGTTGTTTTGCCTGCTCCTGACATCCCGATAAGAGTTATGTTCATGTTCTGACTCGTTAATGATTTGCTGAAAGATTATCAGGATATGATAAATAATTTTCATAGATCAATTTTTGCATAAATTAAATAAAAAGTAAAAGGAAAGTGTATTCCTGTTTAATTTAATATAAAGTCATAGATAATATATATAAAATTAATGCATATCCAAATCCATGTGTAGCTATAAAATAGATCTCCCAAATGTAAAGATACGAGAAGGTTATAGCAACAGGACCATTCAGCTCTATTTCTGGGTGAGTCTTGTGTCTGCAATTGCTTTGAGGGTGATAATTATAGCTGATTATTACAATGGACATATTGCACGTCTGTTATTCTATCTCGGAGTTATAGGCTATATGGCATTTTTTGCCCACCGCTACCGCATAGCAAATCGTCGCGCAGGCGTTCTGAATGAGCTTGAACTGCTGGACAAGATCGAAAAGAAAGAGGAACTTACAAAAAAAGATATCGACGGCCTGAAGTACATCATGTGGAGCCTTTCGGTTTCAAAAGAACGTCTCAAATACCTTATAATCATCGTCTTTTCGATGATCGCAATAATGATCTCTATTATACTGGATCTCAAACATTTGATATGAAAAAATTAAGATTATATGTTAAGAAATATATTTAAGAGTTAATTGATATAACGTAATATTTTTAAAAGAAAAATACCCATTATATATGGGAGGAATCAAATGAGTCAGTTCAGGGAAGGTCTTGAGGGTAACCTGTCTTTAGACGGGCAGAACTTTCAGACACCTATTGGCCATGCATTACGTATGGAAACTGATTTTAGCGTAAAAACTCCAGTGGGAATATTAAAAGGAAAAGCCGGCGACTATATCATAAAGTACAAAACCGGCATTGTTTCCGTAATCGAATCATATGTTTTCAACAAGAAATACAGAATTTTACGCTAAAATGAATTTGACTGGCATTCCATTATAGCGAATTGCTACTCGTGAATAGTGGATACTAGAT
The DNA here is from genome assembly GCA_051749005.1 of Halobacteriota archaeon. Classification (GTDB taxonomy): domain Archaea; phylum Halobacteriota; class Methanosarcinia; order Methanosarcinales; family Methanosarcinaceae; genus Methanococcoides. The sequence goes on from JBNJIC010000077.1 coordinate 6,208, forward strand.
CCTAGAACTTTGAAAGAACTATATTCCAAACACAGCTACAGCTTTTTTACAATTTGCAAAAAGATGTAAAAACTTATCTAGCTCCTATGCAAATAACAGGCACTATAATGGATCATGAAAGGTTCTTACTCTATTCTTCCGCTTTTGTCATAATGGGACTTTCTAATGCAGTTATACCCGTACTGCCTGAGCTCGCAGCTACCGGCCAGACAACAGCTGTTACATCAACGAGCCTTTTATATTCGGCTTTTTTTCTGGGTGCGCTTTTCACCATGCTCCCCTTCGGGATCCTCAGCGACAGATTTTGCAGCATGAAATTTGTAGTATTTGGGCTGATACTGTCATTCATCTCAGGCATCTTTATTTCATTCACGGATAATTTCACGATACTTGTACTTGCACGCTTTATTGAAGGAGCAGCATGTGGTGCATTTTTCCCTGCTGCATTTTCAAGACTGGCACTGTTCACAAAAAAAATGCGCTATATAGGAGAATTCAACTTCCTATTTAATGGAGGGCTTGCTGCAGGTGTTGCGCTCACAGGGTATCTTGCAGACACCGGTATAAAATATGGAATCTACCTTTTTGTTGTTCTAACCGCTTTAACTCTTGTTTTCGCGTTCTATCACATGGCCTGCCCTGCCAGAAAAAAAGATCCTGAAGACATATCTGGAAAAAAGATTTTATCAGCAAGAGCCTATATTTCGTTTATTACCAGCAGAAGTTCCCTCAGCATCTGGACCACAGCTTTCCTGCTTGCAGGCTCAAGCGGTGTTCTGGTGTCTCTTTATCCGGAGTATAGCATTGATATCCTTACAAAAACAGAACTTGGAATAGCCATATCACTAGTATACATTTCAACAATGTTCTCATCGCTCACAATAGCACGTTTAAACTATAGCTATGATGAACTGATCAAAAAAGGTATTGTAATAACGACTATCGGGATACTCCTCACCATATATTTCCCAATGACAGGATTTGCTGTGACAGGTCTTGGTTCAGGGATGATAATTCTTGGACTTCCACTTGCCATTACTAACATGAATATCGAACATGGGATAGCAATGGGAGTCTATAACACCTGTATCTATGCCGGACTGGCATTAATGCCACTTATAGCAGGAGCATTTACAGGGATATTTGATATTGTGACAATATTCGTTGCTACCGGTTTACTGTTTGGTACAACTCTGCTTTTTGGTCGCTTTCCGGGGCCAAATACAAATTGAGGAAGCTTTCGTAAAGTATCTCCTTTAATTGAAATTAATATCAAAAGATTAATAAGCATTAGTATTGAACATATTAATACAGAAGAACGTATCATTTTTGGATCGGATGACACGTTCATAATAACAAAAGAGGAGCTACTAAAATGTTAACACTTGTAATAGGTGGTTTTCTAGGAAGCGGAAAGACCACCGCAATAATAAATACTGGAAAGTATCTCGTTGACAAAGGGCAAAGAGTTGCCATTATTGTAAACGAGATCGGAGAGATCGGAATTGATGGTGATGTTATCAATAAATTCGGTTTCGACACTAAAGAGATAACAAACGGATGTATATGTTGCTCACTCAAGATGAGTCTTCGCTCTACAGTAATAATGCTTTATAAAAACTATAATCCGGACATCCTTCTGATTGAACCTACCGGAATTGCGTTCCCGAACGTTATCAAAAGGGAGATCGAGCTTATGGACCTGGGAGAAGGAGCTGATATCGCACCGCTTGTAACTCTTATAGATGGAAGCAGGTTCAAACATCTGTTAAAAGAAATGAAACATTTCTCAAAACGTCAGATCGAAGACGCGGAGATACTTGCCATAAATAAGATAGACCTCATGGACAGCATGCAACTGCCTATTGTGCACGAATCCGTACAACAGCTCAACAACAAAGCGAAAGTTATCCAGATATCTGCAAATGATACCAATGAGAAGTTCTATGATTTCATGGATATGATCCTTCCTGAAGAGATACTGAACGGATCTGCGAACATCGTATCTCAGGTAAGTAAAGCTGTTGAAACTAAACCATCTTCTACTCCTGCAAATGGTATCTCACTTGTCAGCAAAGATCAGATGGAGATCATAAAGGAAGAGCAGGAAACTGAAAGTTCCATTGATGCTTCAGGTGTTGCAACCTATGCTGCAGAATATACGATCAAAAGCAGCACAGATCTCGAAAAAGCAAAGATGATAGCAAAGGACATCATGGATAAAATAAAAGCAGAAGTTATGAAATATAGTCCGGAGTTCATAGGTCATATCAAGATGTTCCTTGATTCTGAAGCTGATACAGTTAAGATGAACGTTACTGCATACTTTGAGGAACCACAGCTGGAACTGATAGAAACAGGTCGAAATGAGAATTTTAAGCTAAAGATACTTTCCGCCATCTCGAACATGGAGAAAGATGAACTTGTGAAGATAGTTGATAACTTCGCAACAGATGTGTTCAACAGCTATGGAATTACCATCGAAAAGCTCAACGCACACCACCATCATGAACACGGACATGCACACCATCATTAAGATGATGACTTTCAATTTCTAAGGGCTCCTGAAAAAATATATCAGGAGCTTTTTGATATATTCAAAATCGGGCCAATATGCACACTCTGATCTAAAATAAAAAAAGATGGAAAAATTAAAGTGCCCTCTTTTATGAAATAAAACTAAACGGCTTTAGATCATACCTACGCCAACAAAGGTAAGTTTCGATTCCATGGGAGGATGCCTCCATCCCTCAGGTGAAACGTGCTTTTCTGTTACCGTCACGTTAACGTTGCTTTCCCTTATACCACATTCAGTCATGTAACTATAAGCAAGCGACCTGCCATGGTCATTGGCAAACGATAATGCCTGCACATATGTTTCGAACTTCAGCCTTCCGTCAGGCGAAAAAACAAAGAAATCCCTGTCAGGATTGTTCACTGACTCAGGTTTTATCATGATCTCTTTTGATACCTTTCCCGAAAAGTGCCCCTGCGGCATTGCCTACTTCAGCATGGTCAGGTACGACAATATCAGCATTCATGAATGATCTGATCTCGTCCTTATAGGCAATTACAGGGCCACCCAATAGTACCACCGGTACCTCTACATCGAATTTTGCTTTGAACTTACCGTCAACTATCATTTCAATACCTGAACTCTCAACCCCCGGAAGGAGATATGACATCAGTCCGAAAGCCATATTCCTGGCAAACCTTTTTTTCAGGGAAGCTGAGAGCTCATACTTACCTGTGTTATTCAGCTTTGCAATTACATCAGCACCGATTTTAGAGGCCTCTGAATTCCACTCATCGTACTCACCCAGAACGTGCAATACGTCAGTTGGTGTAAAGCCGATCGCCTGAATAAGCCTTTTCTTGATTAGAGAGCTCAGCACAAAAGATGATGGTGGTTTTTTAAGCATCGTGGACATATCATCAAAGGAAACCGGATCGTTACTTATTACTGAAAGCACCATTTCCTCGTTCTCTGTCAGATCTACGATCTGGTGTTCTGTCCTTACAAAGAACTTGGTCGGCTGGATGTTCTCATCAAAAAGCCTGCGTGAAGGGACAACTGTACGCTTCAGCTTTTCAAGGAACCCCTTATATCTAACAGCAGCAAGACATAATGGCTCTACCCTTCTCGGGCCTATGTAGACATTTTTATCCTTTGTCCAGATGTGGCTGTCACCACCCATAGCAGATGTTTCCATGTGGATCGCCTTGACCTTTGTCTGCCATCCACCGACAACTGCTCCTGCTTCACTAAGGTCCGGTACATTTTCATAAAGCATAGATACATCAGTACTCGTCCCACCAACATCTACTACAGCACAGGTATCCAGATCAGTAAGATAGGAAGCACCTATCAGACTTGCTGCAGGTCCTGAGAAGATAGTCTCAATAGGTCTTTCAAGAGCATCCCTGATACCAACTACCGAACCATCACATTTTAACATAATGAGCCTGGCTTTCATATGCCTCCT
>JBNJIC010000078.1:0-10173 GCA_051749005.1 Halobacteriota archaeon
CCAAAGGACAAGTGGAAAATACGAAAGAGAAGTCGTTCAGTTCATCTACAGTTCAGAAGCACGCCAAGATGTAATTCACAGAAAAGAGATCGAGTCCGTGGCAAGAATAATGGTAGATCTTAGACCTAAATACCTGGAAGGAGAACTGAACTTCACAGTCACACCTGAAAAAACAAAGGTACTGAAAAATGAGAATTTTGATACTCGCCTATCATTAAAAAACGTTGGAGATAAAACGATCAACGTTTGGCAAATGGCTGAACAGATCAGCTATGACATTTATTTCTATGATTCGAATGGTACCAAGGCCTCCTATAATTGCGGAGTAATTGCAAGGGAACCGATGATGAATGAAAATCTTGTTGAACTTCGTCCCGGAAGGTATCTTAACGCTACATTTAATTCAAAGTGCTGGGATCTGAAGGAGGGAGAATACACACTTAATGCTGTCTATCATACCTTCAAAGGCGAAATGATCACTAAACCTTACTGGGTAGGAGAAGTACAATCTAATAACGTGACCGTGATCGTTGAGTAAAATATCGTCTCCTGAATGAAAATAGTATCTTTGAATAAAGCCATTCAAAGAGATCCAAGGAAATCCCGAAGAATCACTTCAAGATCTTCGGTACCATAATACTCTTTCACACTGACATTGCCATTAATATTTCCCAGTATCATGGCAGAGACATTAGCATCCGGTTGGTGGACACAAAGGATCGGAATACCTTTGTTTATCGCTGAGCAGACCTCATAACCCACACCTGTGGAAGCAAGGCTGACCTCTGCGATCATGCACTCACTTTCCTTTAAGAATCCCATGTCACGTTCGTAGATCTGACTCTCACTCATGAGCGACTCCGTTTCCTCCACACCATCGTGAGCCACATGCCAGCTCAAAACCTCATGACCGTTCCTGCGAAGATACCCGCAGATGAACTGGTATACCGGAAGCATCTGCCTGCCTCCGCGGATAGAGCCGGACAGGAATATCTTCATAGCACACCCCTCATGTAATGCCCTGCAGTGTAGCCATCAGTGATGTCCTTACATTTGCCGGCCTTCTTTTTCCCATCAAGGACATTGCGATAGCGACGTGTCACCTTCTTCACCATGGAAGCATCCATCGTCCGTGCCTCGACCCTCACCGCTGCCACCCCTGCCCGAATAAGCTTGCCAAGATTCTCAACCATGCACAGTTCTTTAGAGTTCAGCACATGCATCCTGCAATCTTTGTCCATGAGCAGCGGGAAACAATACTCCTTCTCATCATAAAGCTCAAACTCCCCATCCTCACAAAAATGAGGGCATCCACTGCCTGAGCCGAACAGGTCCCCGACCATACAGTAACGTGATTCCATGACCTCCAGACGGCCGTGAACGATACATTCCACAGGACCGCATTGTGCGACATCCTCTACCTGCTCAAGCGACATCTCCGGGGACAATGCCACAGAATCTGCACCAAGCTCCTTCATGGCTGCATAGGAATGAAGATTGAAAACGTTCATAGGACTGTCTGCGATAACGGCCATGCCTGCTTCCTTCGCAAGTCTGAACGTACCATAGTTTGATACCACCACACCATCGACGCCAAGTTCCTTTGCAAGTTCCAGTGTCTTCTGCACCCGGCCCATGGAATCGTCAGAAACGATCTTCGGTGTGTTCACGTAGATCTTCCGACCCTCAGTTCTGCACCTTTCAAAGGCTTCCTTCAGGTCCAGAGGTTCCCTTCCCCTGAAAACTTCTCCTCCGGCATAGATAACATCTGCACCGCCTTCGATGGCAGCCCCAAGCCTCTGTGGATCATCAACACTTACCACGAGCAGTGGCTTATCAACATCCACCTCTTCGCAGGTTACCTTTGGAACCTTGCATTTACCTTTCGGGGAACGATGCCATTTTTCTACCCTGGCAGTTTCCAGTCGGGAAACCGCCAGATTCCTTATGTCGTTAAGGACCTTGATGGGAATGAACACATCACCTGTAACGTTCACATCCATACCTAGCGGCTCAAAGACAGAATTACCAAGCTTTGATAACTGCTGCTGGATCTGCTCTTCAGCGGTCGGCTTCTTCTGGGCAGACTCGACAACGTAATCTGATTTTACAGACACCGAATTGCCATCATTATCCTCCATCTTCAGCTTAAGTGATGAGCCTGCAATGACATCAGAACTGAGCTTCACAGGTACTTTCCGAATAGGCTTTGGGGATGTGAAGGTCTTTTTCAGCGATTCCATCAGCGACCTGTCAAGGGTCCTGTAGATCAGGCTTCCGGAAGGTACCTCCTCAAAGAATGGAATCTCTACGACATCACCTGCTTTGGCAGAATCGACTTCTTTTCCGTTCAGAACGATGCGTGTGATGTTCTCACCTGCATCCTCCAGCCCCTCGGCACCTATTCCGTCACCCAGTTCCAGCTCACCGGAAAGCTCTAATATGATCCTCCTTTCCTCATCATTGTAACCCACAACTTTACCAGCAACCACACCTCGATTGTATGGCTGCTCACGGCTCATCATACCTCTTGTTGAATCGCCTTTAAGATAAACATCAGTAAAGTTCCTGTTGAAAAGCTGTTCAAGTAAAAGTGATTCCTCAGGAGATACGGCATATGAATCAGGATCAGCCATATAGCGGTCTATCAGATTTCTGTAAGTGCTCACAACACCTGCCACATATTCCGGGCGTTTCATCCTGCCTTCTATCTTGAAGGAATTCACACCTGCTTCAATAAGCTGTGGCAGCATTTCTGTTGTATTGAGATCTTTCGGGCTTAAGAGGTATGGGCCCTCGGCCTCTACGACCTGACCGTCCATCTCAAGTTCATACATCTTCCTGCATGGCTGGGCACAGTGACCGCGGTTCCCGCTTCTTCCACCGATCATGCTGCTCATCAGGCATTGCCCGGAGTAGGAGATACAAAGTGCCCCATGGACGAAGGTCTCGATCTCGACGTTTGTAGAATGCTTTAACTTCCTTATCTCCTCAAGGGACATTTCCCTTGCAAGCACGACCCTTTTAACTCCGAGGTCTTCAAGGAAACGTACCCCTTCTATATTGTGGATGGTCATCTGGGTGCTTGCATGTATAGGAAGTTCAGGAACAAGCTCCTTTGCGAGAGAAAGCAGACCGATGTCCTGTACGATAACAGCATCGGCACCGTACTCCCTCAGCGAACACAGCATCTTAGCAGCGTTCCTCATCTGCTGATCCTTGACCAGCGTATTTACTGTAACAAAGACCTTTACCCCGCGAAGGTGGGCGTAATCTATAGCCTCACGTATCTCCTCAAGGGTAAAATTGCCGGCATAGGCCCTGGCACCCAGAGTCTTCGAACCAAGATATACAGCATCTGCACCGTTCTCCACAGCAGCGATGAGGGATTCCCGGTTGCCTGCAGGAGCCAGAAGTTCAGGTCTTTTTGCCATGATCAGTCAGTGCAAATACACGGGTTCATCCCGCATGTGGGACACACAAGCGGATACTTTTCCAAAAATGCTTCCTCAAGGTCGATATCAAAGAGATTTGCCAGAGCTCCGATCCAGGCAAAGCAATCTGCAAGCTCTTCCTTCAGATTCTCTATGTCCTCCCTGCGTACTGCCTCTGCCAGCTCACCGATCTCTTCCACCAGCCAGAGAGTGGTTGCAGCTGCTCCCCTGCGCTTGTCATTGTGTGCGTACAGATCGTACATCATTTTCTGAAATTCTGAGATCTCCATGTTATAACTCCTTACATTTTATCAGGATTAAAGCTGTATTAAAGCTGTATTAAAGCCTGACAGGAACTCCTTTTTTCTGCAGTTCTTCCTTCACATCACGCACAGTGAACTCACCGAAGTGGAAGATACTGGCTGCAAGTCCTGCATCTGCCTTGCCTTCAACGAATCCGCCATACATATGGTCAGGCTTTCCAACACCACCGGAAGCAATGATAGGGATCTCGAGCTCTTCTGAGAGCTTTCTTGTGATAGGAATGTCGAACCCATCGTAGGTACCATCACGGTCCATGCTTGTCAGCAAGATCTCGCCTGAACCAAGTTCCTCGACCTTCTTAGCCCACTGTACAGCATCCAGACCTGTGGGTTTGCGACCACCGTAGATCACAACCTCGTACCATGCAGGAGTACCGTCCTCAAGTTCAATGATGGTCTTATCAGGGTTGTTCTCAACATCACGGTTGCGCCTGCAGTCTATAGCTGTCACAATGCACTGGGATCCAAAGATATCAGAAGCTTCCTTAACAAGCTGCGGGTTCTTCACAGCAGCAGTGTTGATGGACACCTTGTCTGCTCCTGCACGCAGGATCTGCCTGACATCCTCAACAGAGTTTATTCCTCCACCTACGGTCAGTGGAATAAAGACCTCATTGGCAGTACGCTGGATCACATCGATCATTGTTGAGCGGCCCTCGTGAGAAGCCGTAATGTCCAGGAAAACAAGTTCATCCGCACCTTGTTCATTGTAGCGCTTTGCAAGGTCAACCGGATCTCCTGCTTTTTTTAGATCTACAAATTCGACGCCTTTGACCACGGTGCCCCCTTCGGAATCAAGGGTGACATCAAGACACGGTATAATCCTCTTTGTAAGCATAGTTTACGTAATGAATGTTCTCTAATTAAATGTTGTTGAAGAATGTGGACATGTCCAAGAAGAAATGCAGCCATAGACAATCAGAACGGTATATTTAAACGCTATGAGAAACATAAAAACGGCTAATGTATTTAAAGCGTATTGCTCTTGCGGTCCTATTGCTTCTTTTTTTTACCGGCATATCCTCAGCTGCAGATGAATTCCAGTATGAGGAGATCTGGGTGCATCAGGGAGTCTTCGATCTTGCAAAAGGAGACCGTGCATCTGCAGAGAAATACACTGTCAAGGTCCATGAGATCAAAAAGGAAGAAAAAGGTTATTCTGCCACACTGCTACTGTATATTGACGGCGAGTTCCGGAAGAGCTTCTTTGCCGATGATTTACTGAACAATGAATACGTCCATAAAAGGGAACTCAAGGTCAGAACCCTTTCTATCGACCCATCGAAAGTCACTCTTGAAATATACGTCCACGAATATGAACTGGTCTGGATACCATCAAAAAGCCAGATGCTTGCAGTAGAAGATATGGTACAGATGCAAAATACAGTCATCAGATTGATCAATGTGAGTGATAGCACTGCAACCCTGGAAGTAACAACAGATGAGCAGACATATGTTGATGAATACGTGACAAACGAGTACAAAAAATATCCTGATGACATCATTACGAGAGTAACATACATCGACAGAGCTACCAATGAGATAAATCTGCAATTCTACCAGCCCGGGAAGCCGGAATTCAAAGTTGAGATCAATGAACTTGAAGAGCAGTATTCACCCAATAAGCCTGCTTCTTTTGAGATATACCTGAAGAACACCGGAACGATACCTGCAAGGGGTATCACAGTCACAGCATCTGCAAGCAACGGTCAGATTGAACCGGAAAGCTATGAACTTGCAATGCTTGATACACTTAAGACACACAGAGTTCCTATCACTCTCAAATTGCCCGAAACGCCTGTTGAGGAAAGCATAGAGATCGATGTGGAAGTTGATGGCTATGACTACCGCGGGAACAACTATCAGAATTCAGCATCAGCACGAACCGTTGTGAAACCTTACATATCCATTGAAAAGACCATTGATACCCGCCTTATGGAAGAAGATGACAGATCCATGAGAAGGATCATCGTCGATATGGTTGTCTACAACAATGCAAGCATTGGACATGAAGTAACTATTAATGATCCCTTACCTTCAGCATTCGAACCTCTGATAATTGAATCCACCGAATGGACGATCTTCGTAAATTCAGGAAGATCAGAGACAATACAATACAAAGCATTACCTATCTTCGGCGGCACCTATGAGCTTGGACCGGCAGTTGCAAGCTGGTACTTCCAGAGAGACACCTACAGCGTTGTATCGGATGGACCGACTGTCAACATCGACGTTGAAGGGCCGTTGATTGAGGTCGAAAAAGAAGTCAGTATGAATGATATATTCGTAGGAGAAGAGGTCGCCTTAACAATAACGATAATAAACAGCGGCAACGTCGATGTTGAAGCTTCCCTCACAGAAGAGATCCCTGAAGGTTTCAGGCTGGTAGGTGGAGAGATCAAATGGGAAGGTCCTCTTGAAGTGGGAGAAAAAAAGCAGCTCTCCTACACTATTCTTGCACAGGAAGAAGACACCTTTGATCTGCCGAATGCAATTGTTTCCTACACTGATGAGGAGGATCTTGAAGGAGAATTCGAATCCAATACTGTGAAGCTCTATGTTTATTCACTTGGAACATCTGAAAAGACCATCGAAAGTGAGGATATTGATACAAAAAGGGACCCGATCTCAAGATCTGAACATGCCACATTCCTGCTATCCTCATTTGCCACCATAGCAGGCGTGCTTTCCATCATACCGCTTATTGCATATTTTTATATACGCAGGTCGCATTAAATAAATAGAAAGAGATGCAGCAAGCGCATATCATAAAAAGATTAAACAAAAGGAGGATTCAGTACGGACATTGTAGGAACAGCAACAGCAATATTTATCTTCGGACTGTTCGCTGCTATTGTGCTTTATCTGCTTGTCAACTATTCCTCTTTAATGGCAGCCATTGTGCTGCTTTTAGTTCCCTTGGCCTTCATTGTTGCCATACCTGAAACAGCAACCACTTTCCTGGCATACGAACATGCAAGACTTGCAGGTGGTCTTGTGCCCATAAACAACTATCACCTTCTGCTGTTCATCTGGTCCACCATAATGGGGATAATACTGTATACTGAGTTCCTCACTTGGTACCTTTCAAGGAACAAGAGACCTATAAAATAAGAAAATAATGAAAACAGGATCAACTGCCAATTAAAGATAGTTGATCAATGTTCAACGAATTAAATAAGAATGAGGTGATGAGCTTTCACTCATCCAGCCTGTAGTAATATTCTCCCTGTGCTTTCTGTTCCCTGTCAAGGCGGGAACCCGGTTTGTTAACCCTTGGACGTGATGTGTCCTCATCCCTTCTGAACGTTATATCAAGGTCTGAAAGGAACTTGTTCATACCGTCCTGCATGCCCGATGGCGGGTGTGCCTTACCATACACAGCAGGCTTACCTTCAAAAACGATCAGCCTTTCGCTGAGCATGTCGATCATGTAAATGTCGTGATCAACGACCATTGCGGTCTTACCGTTGTTCTCAGCAAACCTCTTGATCGCCTTTGTGGCAAGGGAACGCTGTTCAACATCAAGGTGAGCGCTCGGCTCATCAAGAATGTAAAGGTCGGCATCCCTTGATAGACATGCAGCAATGGCAACCCTCTGAAGTTCACCACCACTAAGCTCGCTGAGCATCTTCTCGAATAGAGGCTCAAGGTTCAGAGGTTTTACGACCTCTGCCTGATAGTAGCTTGTATCGAACCTGCGTGTAATGCTCCTCAGGAACAGCTGAACCTGCATGGGGTTGTCACCCTTGATGTACTGAGGCTTGTAGGAAATGGAAACGTCAATATCCAGCTCACCTTCATCGGGTTCGATCTCCCCTGCAAGGATCTTTACAAAGGTGGATTTACCGATACCATTAGGACCCACGATACCAATGACCTCACCTTCCTTCAGAGAGCCGGAATCGGTCTCCAGTGAGAAGGTGTCACCGTATTTCTTGGAGAACGCATTATAGTCCACAAGTGTCTCGATATCAGACCCCACACGTGGAGGATGAACCTCAAAAGTAATGGCATCGGGCCTGACACGGACATTTTCTTCAGGCAGATAGCCTTTGAGGTACTGGTTGATAGCAATACGCACACCTTTCGGATGGGTAACAACACCATATCCGGCAGGTACACCATATGCCACCTGTACGACATCGGAGAGCATATCCAGTATAGCAAGGTCGTGTTCAACAACAAGAACTGCCTTTTCAGCTGAAAGCTCCTGTATGATATGAGAGGTATTGATACGCTGGTAGATATCAAGATACGGACTGATCTCATCAAAAAAGTAGAAATCAGCATCCCTTGCAGCACAAGCTGCAATTGCGACCCTCTGAAGTTCACCACCACTAAGATCACCGATATTACGGTCGATTATAGGAGCAATGTCGAGCCTTTCTATAAGGTCTTCCAGTGCACCGCGCTCGTCAGTACCTTCCAGAAGATCGCGTGTCTTTCCGTTGAAGGCCTTTGGGATCATGTCAACGTACTGTGGTTTCTGGGAAACCCTGATCTTACCATCGATAACATCCTTGAAATAGTCGTGCATGGCAGTTCCTGAATAGTGTTCCAGGACCTTTTCCCAGTCGCGGTTGTCACCACCGAAGTTAGGGACTAGTGCTCCTGAGAGAATCTGGACTGACGTACTTTTACCGATACCGTTCGGACCAAGAATACCTGTCACCCTGCCAACCTGGGGAGTGGGAAGTCCGTACAGGGCAAAGCCGTTTGGCCCATACCTGTGGGTAGGTTCGGTCAGTGCCTCAGGCAGACCGATGATCATGATAGCATCAAAAGGACATTTGTTGACACAGATACCGCAGCCTACACAGAGTTCTTCGGAAATGATGGCCTTGCCGTCCTCTCCAAAGACGATGGTCTCATATCCGGTCCTTACCCTAGGGCAGTATTTTTCACATTCGTGGCTGCATCGCCTTGGCTGACATCTGTCTTTGTTCAATATTGCAATTCGCATGGGGGATCACTGAAGTTATTTTGAGATTATTTTATGGAATATTCAGGTCAAACTAAACCAGGTTAATCGTGGGAATATAAAAAAAGAAGTGTAATGGACTGTGTCAGTTCAACAACAGCGTCCATGTTACAAGACAGAAGGCAATTACTATAAACTCGACGTAGAACCAGTCCTTGGGACCAAATTCCTTTGTATCGATCTTGATGGTGGGGAATATCACACGCTGGGCATAATATGCAAGCACAGCAATGATGACGATCGCTGCATACCATGGGGTGCCGGTACCGTCGTTGAACCTGTAGAAGGCACCAAATCCTGCGATCATACCCAGAAATGCAGCCACAGCGGTCTTGATAATACCCTGCACATGAGCAGTCTTACGTTCCTCTGGCGTCTTTTCCTTTATAATTGCCGGTTTTGAGACAACAGGAGCGTCAGACTTGTCAGCATTATCCTTTGTGCCACCTGACTTCTTTTTGCTTTCTTTTTTCAATTGGATTCTTCTCCTGAGATAAATATGATTGGATGTTATAAACATCAGAACCTATATAAACATTTATTCCTGCAACAAAATTCATGAGTTTACAGGAATTCATTGCTCAGGATGTTGCCAACATCGTCCAGGCACACCGCAGCCCTTCCGATACTGTTCAGGTGAGAAGCGAACTTCCCGGGCCTGTCGCCGCCGGGATGGTACACCAATGTCATCTCGGGATCAACTTTTTCAACCATTCCCACAAGCCCGTTGGCATCCAGATGATCACTGATCTGCAGGGAAGGATACCTGTAATCCTGCCTTCCTGTCATCACATATTTCGACATACTATGAGGGAGCTTGCAGAGATCCCAAGGAGGCACGATGCAGACAGCTTCCTCATCGAACTCTCCCAGTCCCACAAGCTCTCCTGGATCTTCCATCAACCTGTTGGAGAGGATCAGCGATTTTTCTTCCATTGCAATGGGACCGTCATGACCTATCTCGCGCAGTAGTTCCACCGCCCTCTGTGCCTTGCCAAAAGCATATGCACCAAAGGCGACCTGAGGAGCGGACCAAAGTGCGTTCCTGAAACCATCAATGTCGTCCTCGAAGTGGCATGAAGGATCTCCATGGTCGCCATAGTTGGCCTCGGTTATCAGCAAATCACATTTTGGCAACGCTGAAGGGTCTTTGACATCCCCTGTGACCAATATACGTGTCCCGACATCGTTCTCCCAGTAGAATGCTACCGCACCTGCTGTATGACCTGTGGGATAGGTCCTGACGATAACACCATTGACCTCGATGGTACCGTACATGTCGACGGTCCTCCCTTTGAACTCCCGATCATGCCGGATCTCAAGTGCCACTGCAGTCCTGTCAGTACAGACAGAAAAGTCAGAGAGCATGGCAGATTTTCCGTGATGGTCAGAATGAGCATGAGTTATAAGATAAGCATCCGGCTGAGGCTGC
>JBNJIC010000079.1:0-10161 GCA_051749005.1 Halobacteriota archaeon
CAAAATATACAAGAGCGAAATAATAAGGCTTATTTTAATACAGACAAAGGCATAGCCACTGCTAAAGAGTATATTTACCATTTAGTGGTGAATTTAATAAAAAAGATAGAAAAGAGTGAGAATCTCACTCTTCTGAAGGTGTTTCTTCTTCAGAACCGCCACCAAGGATTTCCTCAATAGACTTGTTGCCATAGCCTGTTACCTTTGTGTTGATCTGGGTAAGATCTGTTGCGATCTCCCTTCCACGAAGGAACTTCCTTCTGCGTGCACCTTTTGATTTTGCTGAATAACCTACTCCTCTTGAAACAAGGATCTTCTTCCTCTTTGAACCCGGAAGGTCAGGGCTCATTACGAAACCACTGTTGTCAGTACCACCTGTGATAGTAAGGGTGTAACCTTCCAGACCTACTGTTGAACCATCCACTGTCTGGCCAATAGCCCTGCCGATATACTGGTTTGCCTCAGCACCAGTGATATCGAACTGGTAGGTCTTGGTCTTTGGATCTGAAACTACAACTTTGAAATCTGCCATGATTTGCCTCCAAATATTAATGGTATTTAATGTATTTTTTGTTAATTTGAAACTGATATATGTCTAACAGACATCTGTTTTATATTTATTTCGCCCAGAAGGGATTATCCCTTCTTTTGATCTCAAGGAATGCTTCCATTGATTCGATTTCATCCGCCGAAAGTGAATTGTAAAGTTCGTGCTCAAGGATCTTGGCATGCCTTTCAGGTATGTTCGCATGCAGGATATCACCTTCGTGTATCTGCCTACCCACGGTGGGACCCTCTATACTCATAGCGACCTCCATGCCTATGCGCGCTTCACCAACATTCTCGCCATGGGATTGCAGGCCCTTTATGGTACCTACAACAGTTCCATCCTCTGTGGCCACATCGACTTTGGTCTTAACAACACCACCAATGATCCTTACACCCACTACAGCCGGTTTGCTCTGCCTGAAAGTACAATCAGGCATGATAGTGAACATTGCCGGTTTGACGATGGTCTCGGAGATCGCTTTCTCAGATTTTGCCTGCTGTTCTTTAGTCCAGTCCTTATAGTCGTCAATAAGACGATATATGACATCGTTCATGAACAACTTGACATTTGTAGATTGCAACTTCTCCTTTGCATCAGGAAGAATATTGACATTAAATCCAACTATTGCAGAGTGGAGTGGTTCTTCAATAGCT
This sequence comes from Halobacteriota archaeon, assembly GCA_051749005.1. GTDB lineage: Archaea > Halobacteriota > Methanosarcinia > Methanosarcinales > Methanosarcinaceae > Methanococcoides. Next base: position 1,204 of record JBNJIC010000079.1, read on the forward strand.
GAAACTTCCACGATATCCCTGTTGGAGATATCGCCCACATCTGCTTTACGAATAGGGATCTCTTCTTTCTTCAATTCGTTCACAAGAGCTTCAAGGGACCCGATCGTATCCGCTTTAATGGTTATACCACTCTGGTCAGTATCGATCTGAACATCCTCTATCTCACTGCGAACCTCTTCAACAACAGTATCAAGGCTCTCAGGAGTTGCCACCCTTACAGAACCACCCGAAAGTGCTCCGTCAAGATTTGGTGCCGATATTTTAATACCAACAGCAGCCGTAGCCTTACTTACCTGCTTGAACTTTTCTTCCACGTTGATCTCTGAAAGAACACGGGGTTTAAGCAATGCACGTACTTTGGTCTGAATAGGTTCACCAAGACTTCCAACAACAATAGTGTCGCCTTTTTTCAGCGTGCCGTCATAAAGTATAAGGTCAACAGTGGTTCCAAGACCACGTTCTTCCTTTACCTCAAGTACGGTTCCCACACCAGGACCTTCTGCATCATAATGAAGATTAGATTCCAGGAATCTCTGTGCCAGTCCCAGAAGCACCATCAGAAGATCAGGAATTCCTTCCCCTGTGATAGCACTGATAGGTATGACACCAATATTGTGCTGGAAATCAGCCACACGATCATATCTGTCCGAGCTGAAACCATGATTGTAAAGTTCACCTACAACCTCATAGAACTTGTTGTCCAGGCTTGTCCTCACATGCTCGCTCTGTTTGTTATAGGACACCATGAAAGGAGCACCTTTTTGGGGGTTCCAGCCATGGATCTTGTCGATCTTGTTAGCAACCACTATAAAAGGAGTCTTGTGCTGTTTAAGAATGTGCAGGCTTTCAATTGTCTGGGGTTTGAACCCCTCATTGATGTCTACTATAACAACAGCAAGATCTGCAAGAGCTCCACCACGACTCCTAAGGGTTGTAAAAGCATGATGACCGGGAGTATCAATGAACAAAAGTCCCGGAACGATGAACTTATCAAGCAGACCCGGATCCCCGCATTTTTCCACAATTGATTCAATAGGAACCTCAGTTGCACCAATGTGCTGCGTTATAGCACCGGCTTCGCCTGAAACAACAGCACTACCGCGGATATTGTCGAGCAAAGAAGTCTTTCCGTGGTCCACATGCCCCATTACACATACTATAGGGGTTCTTAAGTTCTCATTTACAGCCATGATGAATCTTCCTCGGGAATAATCATATAGATCTGATCAGCGATAAAAATATATCAGGGCTACAAAGCCCCTTAAATGGCACATTGGCCACAGATCGGAATCTTACAGACCTGTAGCTTCTGAATACCATTTAGTTGTCAGATGGTTAGATCTTTTAGCTTACTCGTAAAGCTGTCCTTCATCGATCCTGGTATAGCCTGTGATCTCATAATCTTCGAAGTGAAGAGCGATCTCACGTTCAGCTGATTCAGGAGCATCAGATGCATGGACAACATTCCTACCTGTCTCGATTGCGAAGTCACCGCGGATGGTTCCGGGTAATGCATCTACAGGGTTTGTCGCACCATTGACAGCGCGCATGATCTTGATAGCATCCTTACCTTCGACGACCATTGAGACGGATGGACCTGAGGTCACATACTCAACGAGGGAATCAAAGAATGGTCTTTCAGAGTGCTCTTTGTAGTGCTCTTTTGCAGTTGCCCCATCCATTACATTCATCCTCAGGGCTGCAAGCTTGAGCCCTCTATTCTCAATCCTTGAAAGGATTTCTCCGACAAGACCGCGCTGTACGCCATCAGGTTTGATCATAACATAAGTTCTTTCCATCAGATACACCTACTTATGCTTTCTTCAGGAATACTCTGCCCTGCTCTGTCCAGACAGTACGCCTTGGAAGTCTTCCAAGATCGAAGTTGCCCTTGCACTTTGAAGAACAGAAATAATAGGTAGAACCATCCTTCTTTGCTAAGAGCAGGCCGGTTCCCGGCTCAAGGAGCTCGCCACAGAATGAACACTTTCTCTGTTCCATTATCATCACCTGGTAGTTAATTTCTTAGCCTCTCTGGATGTCTCCATAAGCATGAACACATCGCCTATCCTTACCGGACCTACACAGTTCCTTGTTATGATCCTGCCTTTGTCACGACCTTCAAGAACCCTGCACTGGATCTGGCTTGCTTCACCATGCATACCGGTGTTTCCGATTACATCGATAACCTCGGCTGCAAAGCCTGTATCATCATCTGCCATTTGAGATGCCTCCGGTTATCGTTTATTTGAGTGCACTGACTTTCTGTGCAACGTCTTCTACAAGTTCGCCGCCTTTTCCTGCATCAGTGATTACAACAGCTGCACAGCCAACTCCGATTCCACAGGCTGCACCAAGCTCTTTCTGCTGTTTGATAAAAATGTATGGAGTGTTCTTTTCCTCACAAAGAGCAGGAATATGAGCAACGATTTCACCAGGCTCGATGTCATCTGCAATGACAGCAAGCTTTGTAATACCTCTCTCGATGGCTTTTGTTGCTTCGTTCGTACCTTTCTTGATCTTACCAGTGTCTCTTGCGAGTTCGATTGCTTCAAGTGCTTTATCTGCTAATTCGTCAGGAACATCAAATTTTGCCATATTTATATTCTCCTTCGAAACCGTATCTTATGCTACGGCTTGTCATTATTCATTGTAATTCACTTTTGTATGAATTGGCATTTCCCTTACCGGGACTACACTTTAATCCACCAAAGTATTTGCTATGAATCGTGACAGTCACATATATAGCTTGCGCCAAAATAGAATAATAACACATAAAAAAGATAAATAAAGAAAAGAAGGTGAGAAATTACCTCACCATGCAGGCTCCATTGCCAGTGAATAGAAGTTTGAAAGGTTTGAAGTCACAGTAACTTTCAGAATATCATCCTCTGAATATATATCATAGAAAAGAGCCCGTTCCGAACTGTTTGCTTCAAGGTATGTAACATTATTCATGGTATCTTCTGTTGGGTTAAGATAAACAGTAGTCCTTGAGAGGGTTGATTCATCCTCAAGTTTCAAACCAAAGTAGTATTGGTCTGCAAAACCATCATCTACTATAATCAACTGCTGTATCTCAGCTCCGGGCTCTACGAATTCCAGAATCCTGTCAAACTCGGAATTTGGCTCAACTTCACCTTCGATTGCGTCCAGAGCAGACTCCAATTCAGCTTTTTCACCGAACAGCATTGGTTCACCAACCACATTATACACATTGTTCCCGCGTGAGAGAAGCTGGTATCCATTATATAGTTCAGGAGCAAGATAGTACTGGAATGCTATTACCTGTGGTGAAATCTCATGCATGTTAAGTTCTGTTCCATTAATATACTGTGCACGATACATCTTATTGACATGTACACCGTAGATACCATCAAGCTGTGATGAATTTCCTGCTATCAGTTCAAGAGGAGTGCCACTGATAGCCTGGAAATCTAAATATTGCACTGCAACAGCTTCCTCTGCCGTCACTGCAAGACCATCTTCAATAGATTTCAGTTCATAGTCCACATGCTTGCCAGGGATGGAATCAAAACTGGCTGCTTCTACAGAGGAACTGTCTCCGTTTGACTGGTTCGAATTTCCACTGAAAAAGAAAGGCAATATGGACATGACCATAATGACCGCTAAAAAGATCGCTATATATTTCTGATTCATTTATACACTCCGTGATAAACATTAGAAGTACTTCATCGGAAGCACTGTTTAAAAGCTGGAACACCCTATCTACATACTCATATATAAGGCTCGTTGTTGTGGTCATGTACTGAAAAAGAGGCCATATTAAAGTTTAGATGAGAACAGTTAGAATTAATATTAATCAATGAAACGTGATGACGAAAGAATACATGGCTGTCCGGACCACTCCCCACACACAAACCTTGTCTCAACCTTATACAACGATCCTTTCGTTCCTAACATGAGAGTCTCGAAGACAATGGTCTTGCCTACCTTTACCTTTGACATGACATCATCCACATGATCCCATTCTGATTCCGGATGCAGTTCAAGATAATGCATATCAGAAAGCTCATTATCCATAAATCCCATATAGCCTCCCACAACCTTATTGGCATAAAGGACATAGCCATCCATATCCATAACCACAAGCATCTCACCCACCATATCAACAAGTGAAAGAAGGTCATCATATTTCCTGGAGATACCAGACTCCATACTCATTTTCGATATAGCGATCCCGATCTGGTTAGCTATGGTCTCAAGGGAACTGCGTGAGCTATCAGGGATCTCATATTCGCTGTGTGATGAAAGACAGAGGGCTGCTATGACATTTCCTTCGTGCTTAACAGGAATAATAGCAGTTCCATGAAGTCCTTCATAACGTAACTTCTCTCCGGCGCCAATAGCATTAAGTTCAGAATGATGTTTGTAGACCGGCTGCCCGGTCATTATCAGCCGGTTCTGTACAGAGTTCTTCGGGAAAACAGCAGTATCTTTGACAAATCGTTCCGACAGACCTTCGTGTGCCACAAGCTTCATGTCACCTGTTAACTCGTCCAGCAGATACAATCTGCCGGAGTCGACCGGTTCAACCTTAAGGCTGAAGTTAAGCATCTGTTCAAAGGTCTCCTCTATAGTGTTGGCAGAACTTAGTACCGTATCAAGGTCAAGCTGGATATGCATGAAATCATCAGAATGTTTCCTTTCGGTCACATCCACAATGATACCCTGAAGATACTTCACATTTCCTTCCTCATCATGTTTTATGAAGGTTCTTTCATCCACCCAGCGTACATCACCGAACTTGGTAAATATGCGATACTCCTGGTTAAAGTCCATGAAACCTGCATCCACCCTCTTGGCAAGTTCTTTCTGCACACGTTCGAGGTCATAAGGATGTACAATATCACCGTATACAAGGTTACCAGAGAGAAAATCATTAACTGAATACCCGAACTGTGCAACATTCTCTGAAACGAACTCCACCGGCCAGTTTTCTTCAGCACGCCACAGGAATACAACTGCAGGACTGCTCTTGATGACATCCCCGAGGATAGTTTGTATGTCAAGGGAACGACGAAGCTCCCAATCTGCCTTCTTCTGCAACAGTATGTTCCACATACCATTCATAAGTAAAGTAACCTGCCTTACATCCGAAAGGTTATAGTCCTCATTCTTATTACCAAGACCAACGAGACCAACTATCCGTTCCCTTTCAAATATCGGAATGCTCAGGAATCCGGTTATTTCCAGATGACCTTCGGGATAGCCTTTCTTTGAAGGGTTCTCCTCGGAATAATCATTAATAATAACAGGAAGTTTCTGCCTCATTGACTCGATCCACAATCCTGCATGATCAACATGAGATGCAGGTTCCCTATCCTTCACGGAACATTCTTGCATTACTTCCCCGGACCAGGACTCGATGGTAACGGTCTTACCGTCATCACCCACAAAAACAAGATAACCAACCTCACTGCCGGTCAGACTGACCGCCTCTTCCAATGAAAAATCAACGATCTCCTGAACGGATGAATCCCTCATCTGATAAAGGTTAAGCAGAGCCTCAATACGCATCTCTTCTGCATGTAGCGCATTCTCAATCTTCTTGCGTCCGGTAATATCAACGATGATACCCTGAAGATATGTGACCTCACCTTTTGAATTATGATGAAGATGTGTCCTCTCATCAACCCACCGGATCTCTCCTGACTTTGTTAGTATCCGGTATTCCTGAAAGAAATCAGAATAACCGCCTTCTGTAGATTTAGATACTCCTGCGCGCACACGTCCAATATCATCAGGATGTACAATATCCCCATAAACAAGCTTACCGGAAGTAAAATCTTCAACAGTGTAACCGAACATACCAATGTTCTTCGAAACGAACTCGACTGGCCAGTCCTCTTCCGCCCTCCACAGAAATACCACAACAGGACTGGAATTGATGACTGACTCCAGTGTGCTCTTCATTTCAAGAGCGCCGTCCAGCAGAGCCATATCATCCACCCTCTGTTCAGTTATATCAACAACTATTCCATGATAGAATCTGATGTTTCCGGATTTATCATAGTGAACAGAGGTCCTCTCATCAACCCACCTGACCTCACCTGTTCTCGTGAGAATACGATATCTCAGATCAAAGCTTGCATCTTTTTTGTTAACATGACGTAATGCCTCGGACATGACCATTCTGGCATCATCGGAATGGAGAATATCAATATAGCGAAGCTTACCGGAAGTAAAATCGTCTGCATCATAACCTAACTGAGATACGTTCTCAGAGACGAAATCCACAGGCCAGCCTTCATCCTCTCTCCAGACAAAGACCATCGCGGGGCTTGAGTTGACCACAGAAGTAAAAACCTCCCCCATGGATTCTGCATCAAGAAAATGTTTTTTTGCCTTACCAATATCCGTTTTTTCGGCAGTGATACGATCAACCCCAAAGGTATGTAAACATGTATAAGATAGTAAACCTATTTATACATTAATACAGGAAACATACAATTATTCATTATATTTTTTATAAATATGCCACATTCCAAAAAGATATTGACCTTAATAGGATAATATATGCTATAGAGATATGGCTGATTAGCTACGCATATTTGAAAGATCGACCATCAACACAATCGGAAAAACGACATAATGCAAACATGATGCAAACCAATGATAAATAACTCACCTGCAAAAACTATATCAGTATTCTTAGAGTAATTCAACCTATGGGCATTTTCAAGAATATAATTGATCAGTCATCTTTCAGGCGAAAGCTCAAACAGATGGAGAAAACAGCAGAGAGCACATATGGGAAAGGATACGTTCTTTTTGAACTGGGGCGGTATGAAGAAGCACTGGAAAAATACGACGAAGCCGCAGACATACTGGATGAAATGCAGCAAATGCTCTTGAAAGAAGGTATTGAGGAAGAAGCAGTAAACGTTAACAAAAGAGCAATGGACATCAGATTCAACAAATGCTTCATTCTTTTCAGGCTCCAGCGATATGAAGATACTCTGAAGATCATAGATGAGACTCTCACAGAAAGAACTGAAGACCCAAAGATCATATTCAGCAAAGGTTTCGTTCTATTCAGCATCAGCAGATATGAAGAAGCACTACAGGTACTTGACAGGGCCATTGAGATGCAGCCGGAAATGCCTGATCCCTGGTACTGCAAAGCCAACGCATTATACCAGCTTGAGCTTTTTGAAGATGCACTTGAAGCATATGAAAAAGCTATCGAATATGCCGGCATAATGAACTTCGAGTTCCCGAGATATTCTTTCCTGAACATAAACCCTGACCCCACATTAAAGACAAATGCTTCAGGAGTCTGGTACTGTAAAGCAAATACCCTCAATAAGCTTGGAAGGATGCAAGAAGCTATTGAATCATACAGGAACGCCCTTGAGATAAAACAGTCATTCTCAGATGCCTGGTATAGCCTTGGAAACTGCCTTGCAGAGGTTGGAAGGGATGAGGATGCAATAACTGCTTTCACGAATGCGATCAGTATTGAACCTGACCTTATTGCAGCCCGTGAGAACAAGGCAGAACTACTCTTAAAACTGGGAAGGACGGAAGAAGCAAAAGAAACACTTGATTATAAACCGGATTCCGGCAATTGATCAATACATGACCTTATCCGGTTTTTCATCCCATTCGACCAGTAGTTTGTGACATTCTTCACATTCGATATTAGCCTTTTCCAATAAGGATGTTGAAGAACCTTTTATAAACATTTCATATATCTTCCCGTCATCAAATCCCATGGAAGCAACTTCCTCTGTACTGGTACCGTAGTAAACTTTCCCGATACGTGCCCAGCATATGGCAGACAGGCACATGGGACAGGGCATAGTGGTGGCATAAAGTTCACAGCCTGAAAGGTCAAAGGTACTAAGAATAGAAGATGCCTCACGTATAACAACAATCTCAGCATGTGCAGAAGGATCATTTGTGCTAAGGACCCTGTTATGACCACTGGATATGAGATTGCCATCCTTTACAATAACAGCACCGAAAGGTCCGCCTTCGTTATTTCGCATCCCTTTACGTGCCTCTTCAACAGCAATTTGCATGAAACTTTCAGACATAAATTACTTTTTCACTCCAAGGTGCTCAAGAAGAATCTTCATTGCCTGTTTTTCAGGTTTGCCCCCGCATTTGTTCACAGTGCAGGAATAGGCTTTGATGAGTCGCATGTATTTCTCATCTTTTGTCATCTCGTATCGTGTTGCATGCACACATGATTCGATCAACATATTAAACCCACGATTAACAGACTTGAAGACCTGCCGGTTCATTCTTGCATGAAGGGGTGTGAGCTTTGCAACAAGTGCTTCAGGTGTTTCTTTTATGTCAGTGCACTCAAAAACAGCCCAGCAAACTGCATCCTTTAGAACTGAAAAATGACGTTCATCATGTGTGAAAACATCAAACTCCGAATTATCAAGATCACCAAAAGTAGTGCGCACAAAAAGAACAGGATCATAAACAAGGTTTGCCACAAGCATATGCTCTGCCATGACATTTCCATATGTATTCGAGCCTTTAAAGAGCCTCACAAGCAGGTCATCACCTTTTCGGATAATTCCCATCGGAGCAGCATTCGGGGACCAGCCATGATATGTAGTCACAATCATTTCATTTATGCCTTCATTTATTCCAAATGTATCAAGATCTATATGTGCCATTAGATTCTCAAACCCCCTAGCAACGCTATGAAAATGCCTGCTATGATGATATCTGCTGTCGATCCCGGATTTAGTTTTTGTTCCAGTAGTTCCTCATCAAAGTCCTCAATCTCACTCCGGAATGTATTGAGGTCATAACCATTATTTTCTATTTTAGAGATAATATACTTTGCCTGCACAGAAACTTTTTCCGCTGTTTCTATATTAGCTTTTGTCCTGATGAAAGTATCCGGATTTTCCGAAAGCAATTTCAAAAATGTATAAACAATCACGTTATTGATGTCATCAATTC
>JBNJIC010000080.1:0-10148 GCA_051749005.1 Halobacteriota archaeon
CTAATGAAGAGGATATGTTCAAGAATGTTGCAGATCTTCCTAAGCATGCCATTGTCTCTGAAGAGGTTGTTCGCAAAGGTTCACGTTTTGTAACAAGGAGCAATCTGACATTTTATCTTTATTCTCATGATAAGGTGGTTGGTTTTGTTCTCCTTCTGACATCGGATAAAGATTCCCTCAATGATAAGAACATAAAGGTTCTTGAGCATGTTGGCAAACACATTGGTATTGCCATCGAGAATGCTCAGCTGTTCGAGAAGACGCAGGGTGATTATGAGGACCTGCGCTCTGTCGATAAGATGAAGAACGAGTTCTTTGCAAACTTAAGCCACGAACTGAAGACGCCTATGATATCTATCAAGGGTTTCAGTGAGCTTCTGGGTGAAGGAAAGTTCGGTCCATTGACAACCGAACAGAAAAGGGCCAATGATGCTGTTGTAAGGAATGCCGAAAAGCTCAGGAACCTTATCGATTCCCTTCTTTACATGAGCATGGAAAAAGAAGGTAAATACAAATACAACTTCACAACAGTCTCAGTCAGAAGATTCATAAGTAATTCGATAGATGTTGCACGTGCCAATGCAGGTGCGAATAATATTGTCTTCAAGGAAGATATTCCTGATAATATTCCAAACATATGTGGCGACGAAGAGCGTCTGACAACCGCGTTGAACAACATTATTGATAATGCTGTAAAGTTTATGTCTGAGGGGGAGGTTACAGTCTCTGTTCAGGATGAGCCGGAAAGCATCCATATTCGTGTGAAGGATAATGGTATTGGAATCCCCAGGGATGAAGTGGATAAGGTCTTCGACAGTTTTTACCAGGTGGATGGCTCTCTTACAAGGATCTATGGTGGAACTGGTCTGGGACTTCATGTTTCTAAGAGGATAATTGATGTCCACAACGGTAAGATCTGGTTGAAGAGTCTGGAAGGGTTTGGCACCACTGTGCATATTACATTGCCAAAGTGATCTATACCTTATCTTTTTATCCTTTTACCATTTTCTTTTTTAGTTTGAATCCTTTATTTCCAGCTTCAATATCCGATATTTTTTCAATCATGTTCTTTTTTCATGATAGGTTTTGATCATCAGGACAAGTGATAAGTGTCTGTAAATTACCGGAAGTAATATATGTAACTGTGAATATTACCCAATATAATGCAGAGGTACTAGATATGGTCAAAAAGACAATTCATGAGATCAATGACAGGATACGTGATGGCAGTGTCAATGTTGTAACTGCCGAAGAAATGGTGGATATTGTTGGCGAATTAGGGCCAGAAGATGCTGCCAGGGAAGTAGATGTTGTAACGACTGGTACCTTCGGAGCTATGTGTTCATCAGGTGTCTGGCTGAACTTTGGTCACTCGGAACCTCCTATCAGGATAAGCAAGCTATGGCTCAATGATGTAGAGGCATACTCAGGTGTTGCTGCAGTGGATGCCTACGTAGGTGCGACCCAGCAATCCCATTCAAGGGGGATGGAGTATGGTGGTGCCCATGTGATCGAGGATCTTATTCGTGGCAATTCGATTGATCTGCACGGAATATCTCCGGGAACTGACTGTTATCCCAGAAAGGTCATCGATACGACCATAAACATATATGACCTGAACCAGGCTATCATGCTCAATCCTCGTAATTCCTACCAGAAATATAATGTTGCGACCAATAGCACAAACCACACTCTGTACACTTATATGGGAACTCTGCTGCCGCATTATGGGAATGTTACTTACTCCGGTGCCGGTGTCCTTTCACCGATGCACAATGACCCGAACTATGAGACCATAGGTACAGGTACGCGCATTTTTCTTGGAGGTACTCAGGGTTATATCGTAGGAGAAGGTACCCAGCATTCACCTGAATCAGGCTTTGGGACACTGATGCTAAAAGGTGATCTCAAGAAGATGAGTTCTGAATACATCCGTGCTGCAACATTTAAAGGATATGGTTCATCACTTTATGTCGGAATGGGTATCCCTATTCCTGTCCTTAATGAAGATATTGCAAAGGTCACTGCTATAACAGATGATGATATTGTCACAAATATCCTGGATTACGGAACTCCGAGCAGGGATCGTCCGGTGCTTAGGAAAGTAACATACGGCGAACTTCGTTCAGGTTCTGTAGATATCAACGGGAAAGAGGTTCCGACATCCCCGATGTCAAGTTTCAAGAAGTCCCGTGAGATAGCAAATGAACTAAAACAATGGATACGTAATGGTGAGTTCTTTGTTAGCATGCCTGTGGAGCGCCTTCCCCGGGATACTGCCTGCAATGCGATGAAGCAGACGAATGCAAATCCGCTTGTAATGGACATCATGTCCTCTGAAGTGACAACGATCCGGGAAGATTCAGGCTTCCATGATGCTGCAAAGGTAATTATGGAAAAGCAGTTCAACCACTTGCCTGTGGTGGACAGTGGAAATCACCTTGTCGGTATTGTGACTGCATGGGATATCTCAAAGGCAGTTGCAAAGGACGAACATAATCTTGTAAAGGATATAATGACACGGAAGGTAGTTACTGCAAGCCCGGATGAAGCCGTGGATATTTCAGCTTTCAAGCTTGACAGCAACAATGTTTCTGCACTCCCTGTTATTGATTCAAACAGGCATGTGATGGGTATAGTCACAAGTGACGATATCAGCAAATTGCTTGCAAGGAGGCACTAATCATGATGATAAAAATAAACATAGCTGCGGACATTGTTACAAAACCCATACTTGCAGAATCAATTCTGGAGACCGGTGCTCTTCTGAACATTTCCCAGGCGCATTTTGATTCCACCCGGGGTGAGGTCGTAGCTGAGATAAGTTCCGACTATTTCCGGGATATAAAAAAGTCTCTGATTGGCAAAGGTGCTGAAGTAATAGTGCTTGACACTCCGATCAGCAGGGATGAGGAGGAATGTGTGGAATGCGGTGCCTGCATCTCTGTATGTCCGGTTAAGGTTTTCTCATTTTCAGGTGACTGGAGCCTTGAGGTCGATTCCGACAAGTGTATACAGTGTGGTACCTGCATTAAGATGTGCCCCCACAACGCTTTGACACTTGGTCACTAAAATCTGTCTATGAAAGAACATTTCCAGCTTAAGGAGACCATTGTCACCATAGTTGGTGATGAAAGGTCTCATATTAATGCAGCCAAAGACGCTATTGCACTTCACAGGGCAAAACTGGAGAGTTACATCCTTCGTGATCCTTATTTTAGGATAACACTTGAGCCTCACAAATGCAGTGATGATGCACCTGAAATTGTCAAAAGGCTTGTAAAGGCAGGCAATACCATGGGCATCGGTCCCATGAGCGCGGTTGCAGGCACGATATCGTCACTTGCCGTAGAGGCAATGGTCGAGGCAGGTGCTTCCTATGCCATTGTTGATAATGGAGGGGATATTGCTATTATCAATGACCGGGATGTCATCATTGGGATCTATGCAGGCAATTCCCCAATAAAGGATATTGGAATTGTTATCGAACCTTCCTCCGGGATCCGTGGGATATGCACTTCCTCGGGAACAGTGGGCCCTTCCATAAGTTTTGGTATGGCAGATGCTGCTGTCATATTTTCGGATGATGTTTCCCTGGCAGATTCTGCGGCCACTGCTCTTTCGAATGCTACGGGTATTGGCAAAGGTGCTGTGGAGAAGGCATTTGATTTGGTAAAGGCTATTCCGGGAATTGATGGTGCCCTTCTGGTACAGGGGGAGTATATGGGCATGTGGGGCGATGTTCCGAAAATAAGCCGTGCCGATGTACGTTATGAGTGTATTACTAAAGGATGAGCCAGACTCAAAAGCACATTTCATCACGTATTTATCAGATAAGTCCTGAAGGTGCATTTTTGCACCCTCTTTTTCCTTCTTATTAATTTATTATTCTTCTGCTTTGGAATTTTGTCACTTTTTAAATTAGGCCGGAGGCGCCATCTGGAATGGTAATTCTTCATATGGCTGTATTACGACAAATCCTTCACCTTTGAAAGCCATCTGTACGCTTTCCCCACTTGAGCGTCCAACAAATGTCTTCAGAGAGAGGTCTGTCTTAAGGTCAGGTTTCAGTTTTCCTGACCATGCAACTGTTGCATTGGGATCAGTGAAGACAGGTGTGTCTTTTGTAACCGGTAGGGTCAGTGGATCATAGTGTGTGGTGATCGCTATCATTCCGCTTCCTTCAAGTTTGACGTTGAAAAGTCCTCCTGCAAGCATTCCTGTGATCTTTTTCATCATTTTGATATCCCACTTTATGCCATCTTCGAATGCAAGCAGGTCATTGCCGTTGACAAATATAGCTTCATTGTCTAGCTTGATTATTGATATTTTCTTTCCTTCGTCTGCAAGGTACACTTTTCCTCTTCCCTCTGCTTTGGTAAGACTGACTCCTTCTCCGGTAACCTTTTTTTTCAGCATCTTGCCAACACCATGTTCGAGAATCCCTTCTCTTGTGAACTTCACATCTCCCTGGTAAGCCACCATTGAACCACGTTTTGTCCAGACCTTGCCGTTGAGATTCAGCTCAAGCATCCTGTCTCTTTCAAGTTCGAACAATCCTTCTCCTAGGTCTCTCTGACCTGTCTTTTCGATAAACTCTTCGATTGAATATTTTCCCATATTACCATTTCCTTTGATATTTCAGCTTTCTACTGTCCAGGCCCTATCTTTCCTCAGGTCCGGAATAATTCCTGGTAAATTCAAAACCTTAAATATATTTAAAATATATTGTCATCTTATTTTCTTCAAACACTTAACAAGTTTATTTGTTTGTTTTTTATTTGTTCTATTTATTCCTGCATGAACAATAATATTCGACAATATTTTAATTTCTATTCTTGTTATAATGCAAATCGATTGCAGTGATGTGTAAGTTGTTTGCGACAATTGTCGATAGCCTTATATATTAATATCTATAAATAGTATTTTCAGACGACAGTCATACTGGAATGGATCCGGCAAATGTTTATGTTTGGATGTTTGCTGATCAGGTCTGTTTCATATGTCAGATTCATTTCTGGCAGCAAGAGAGGGCGATGTGAAGAATGTTATCGGGATTCCCGATAGTAGTGGCTGGTATGAACAGTGACTACTGTAGACTATTTCATTTTTGCCGGAACATAACCGTTCGCTTACAACACGAACGACCGCAGGGATGCTTGCGGGCAAGAGAGAAAAATTCTCCTGACATTATTGAAAGGAGACTAACATTGATCTGAATAAAGTCAGCATATAAACGCGCAAATTGCAGTAGGATGCAATATCCAAGAGAGGGGATGAACGTGCAGTCTATAGTACAGGAAGCATTAAAACACTCAGAAAAAGAAAGAGAGTACAGACAATCAGTATCGTCAGACGACCAGTTCGAAGGTTTCGGAATGCCCCGTATCACCATTGTTGGTTGTGGCGGTGCTGGGAACAACACCATCAACCGATTGTACAACATTGGTATCGAAGGTGCAGAGACTATTGCTATTAATACCGATAAACAGCATCTGGACCACATCCGTGCTGACAAGAAGATCCTTGTTGGTAAGACCCTTACAAGAGGTCTTGGTGCTGGCGGTTATCCTGAAGTTGGTGCAAAAGCCGCAGAGCTTGCACGTGGTACCCTTGAAGAAATCTTTAAGGAAAGTGACCTTGTTTTTGTAACAGCTGGTATGGGTGGAGGAACCGGTACCGGTGTGGCCCCTGTTGTGGCAGAGATCGCAAAGGAACAGGGTTCTATCGTAGTGGGTATGGTCTCAAGTCCGTTCATGGTAGAGCGTGCACGTACTGTAAAAGCTGAGGAAGGTCTTGAGGACTTCCGAAGAGCAGCTGACACAGTTATTGTACTTGACAACAATAGGCTTCTGGATTACGTTCCAAACCTACCTATAGAGCAGGCATTCTCCGTTATGGATCAGCTCATTGCTGAGACCGTGAAGGGAATCACAGAGACGATAACACAGCCATCTCTTATCAACCTCGACTACGCTGACATCCGTGCTATCATGGGCTGTGGTGGAGTTGCTGTTATGCTTGTGGGAGACAGCAAGAACCAGGACAAAAGCAATGATGTTGTTCGCACAGCACTTAATCACCCACTTCTTGATGTTGACTACAGAGGTGCAACAGGCAGCCTTGTACACATCACCGGTGGTCCCGATCTCAGTCTGAAGGAAGCAGAAGAGATCGCATCATCCCTTACATATGAGCTTTCACCAAATGCAAATGTGATCTGGGGAGCACGTATCAGGGACGATTATGAAGGAAAGGTACGTGTCATGGCTATCATGACCGGTGTGCAGTCTGCACAGGTCCTTGGTCCACAGCACCACTCCGGTGTCGTTGAGAACACATCAACAAACACCAACACGAGGTCCTCCTCTTTTTCTCGGGTCGAGCGGGGACGGAGAACGGTCGTTGAACCGATCGGTTCCCAGGGATCATATGGCGGATCCATAATTGACATAATTCAGTAAGTTCTGTTCTGACGGGCTGGTGTGGAATACCACCGGTCCTATTCCACCATCTTTTCTACAATTTTGTGATCTGCTTTTAATCAACAGATATTCTTTTTTACGATGCAGCTAATCTTATGTCATGAAAATCCTGGTCGCAACAGGCAAGCTTGCAGAGAAAACCGTTCGTTTCGCTGTAGTTGATAATGCCGATGTTCTTGTTCTGGATATTGAAATAGCTGCCTTTCTTACCCCTCACAGGCTGCTTTCCGAACTGAAGAAACAACAGAAGAATTATGATGTGATCTTTGTACCAGGTCTTTGTTCCGGGGATTTTTCACTTGTAGCTGAAGAGATGGGTTGCAAAGTATACCTGGGTCCTAAGCATGCTTATGATCTTAGCAGTGTGCTCCGCTTCGCTGGCGAGATGGAATTTTCACTGGAGGTCCCGGCATGCGAACTTCTCGCGGATGTCTGGAGGGATATTGCCCTTGAAAGCCTTGATGAGATCGAGGATAAAGCTGAACCTATCATGAAGCTAGGGGATGTGAAGCTTGGTGGCGGCTCGCGTATGAAGGTTATGGCCGAAGTTGTGGATGCCACAGGCCTTGATAAGAATGAGCTTTCATTGAGGATCAGTTCTTTTATTAAAAAAGGTGCTGACATTATCGATCTTGGTGCTTCCCTTACAGCATCTGCTGATGATATAAGGAGGGCTGTCCGCGTAGCACGGGATGTGTCCACTGTTCCCATAAGCATTGATACCCTGGAACCTGAACTGATAAGGGCTGCACTTGAAGAAGGCATTGATCTTGTGCTGAGCCTGAATTCCAGCAACATCAGTGAAGTGGCAGAAGAAGTTGCATCTGCCGGTATTGCAGCAGTTGTGATCCCTGATTCGGGGGAAGGCTTTGAGAGCCTGGTCGCAAATATCGATGCTGCCGGGTCGGCAGGCATTACCAATATTATCGCAGACCCTGTGCTCGATCCGATAGGACATGGAATCGCCGGATCAATTCTAAGGTATTCCAGGTTCCATGAGGAATACCCGGAAATACCTGTTTTCTTTGGTGTGGGTAATGTTACTGAACTGATGGATGCAGATTCCGTGGGTGTCAATGCAACTCTATCTGGCATTGCTGCAGATGTGGGGTCATGTATCCTTTTCACTCCGGAGTTCAGCGAGAAGACACGTGGTTCCATAAGCGAGCTGAACACAGCAGCAAGCATGATGGCACTTGCACAGGAGAGGGGAAGTTCTCCGAAGGACCTTGGTATCGATCTTCTTCGTCTTAAGGAAAAACGTCGTCGTCCGGAAGTCGAGGTGCCGGAGGTGCATGTGACAGCACAGAAGTTTGCAGGATGGGCTCTTGATCCTCTTGGTCCTTTCAGGATAGGGATATCTACAGACGATGATAATGGTGGTGTTATCGTTGCACAGCATGAGAAAGCAACTATTGTGGGTAAGAGTGCAAGGGATATAATGGACACTATTATGAGGATGGAGCTCGTATCAAAGGTGGACCATGCATCTTATCTGGGATGCGAACTTGAAAAAGCTGAAATAGCTCTTCGTCTTGGTAGAAGCTATTCACAGGATGATGATCTTTGATCTTTTAGTTTTTATCTGGGTGTTTATGATGAAACTGGATATTGATGATAAAAAAGCAATTGTTGAGATTCTGGCAGCAAGGTACTTTGCACAGCAGAACTGGAAATGGATAAGTCTTAAGCGTGATGTCGAACGGATATACAAAAGCTTTGATGAGCTTGTGGATCAGTACAATGCATATCCATACATGAGCAGGGACTGGTATGTTGAGAATTCCGCATCAAAAAACATCCACCTTTGTAACAAATGGGATGAGCTTAAGGCTTTTGTTGATTTCCTTAAGGCATATTCGGATGATTTTGATTTCCTTGTGAGCAACAACGACAGGAAGATGTTCTGCATTACCACCTCCGATGGGGAGATCACGGATACTCAGAAGCGTGCCATTACAGAGGCAAGGAACATGCGTTGTAATGTTTTCGTTTTTAAGGCAAATGTTCCGGATGAGCTTGAGTTCGAGCTTTTACAGGTTGGAGGGGGTTATTAAACCTCTGATATTTTTTATTATATGTACCAGAACATTTATATCTTATTCCTGCTATCTATAAGTTGCTTTAAAGTTTAACTTTTTGCTTCGAACGTAAGGTATTAAATAGTATTTACTCACGTATGTGCTGCTTTTTCCATTATGTTTTTCAGCTTAGTTAGTTCTTTCAAGCATCACAAAAGGATGTGAAATATTTGTTCAATAACATGGAATCAACTGCACCAGTAGAAGCTGGTGAAACATATGACGTAACAATTGAAGATATCGCAAGGGAAGGAGACGGCATCGCAAGAGTAAGCGGTTTCGTTATCTTTGTACCTGGCACCTCCGTTGGCGATGAAGTTACCATCAAGGTAACCAAAGTCATGCGCAAGTTCGCTTTCGGTGAAGTAGCTGAGTAATTACTCAGCTTCTTTTTTGATGTAAAGAATAGAGCGATCTACTGGGCGATCTATTTTTTACACAAAGTTTTTCTTATCCCTGTTTCTTGTTATTTTATCATTTTCTGTTTTTAATCTTTTACTTCTATCATAATTTAATTTAATTTAATTTAATCTTAGACGATTCACTCACTCACTCACTCACTCACTCACTCACTCACTCACTCACTCACTTTCATTAGTTTCACGAGATTGCCAGTTGAAACAGATTTATAACATATCACAATTATAGAAGACATCCTCATGAAGCCTGAAAACTCATATGATATCATCATTGTAGGTGCAGGACCTGCCGGATCCACGGCTGCATCATATGCAGCAGAGGCAGGTGCATCTGTACTCCTTATAGATAAGAAGAAAGATATCGGGATTCCTCTCCAATGTGGCGGTTTCCTTCCACATCTCGATACCCTTCAGGAACTTGTTCCAAATGCTGAACTTCCATATACTCTTGAATCCATTCCTTCCGAATGTGTCCATGCTTCAAGCAGTGTGCAGCGTTTTATTGCTCCCAATGGTTACTCCAAGGAATTCGAGGTAGATGCTGATGCAATCGACAGGCGCAGATTTGACAAGTATCTTGCAAAGGAGGCAGGCAAATGTGGTGCACATATCATGCCGGGTACAAATGTCCTTGAGGTTAATGGTACTACTGTTGAGGTCGATGGTGTTTTCGGGGAGTATTCTATACAAGGGAAGGTCCTTATAGGTGCTGATGGCCCAAATTCAATTGTTGGTAAAGCAAAAGGACTTCTGCGCGATCCCGATCCAATGGGAACGGGAACTGCATTCGAGTATGAAATAAGTGGTGTGAATGTTGACAGGGATGCTGTGGAGATGTTCTTCGGAAAGGATTACGTTCCAGGTGGTTATGCCTGGGTAATCTCTCAGGGAGGCGATACTGCAAACATTGGTGTGGGTATCAGGGAGATCCTTTTCAGGAACGGTATGTCTGCAAGAGACTATCTTGAGAAATTTATGTACGAGCACCCGATAGCCAGTAAGAAGCTTGAAGGAGGTTCCATTGTCTCAGTAGTTTCCGGTCTTGTACCGGTTGGCGGTGCTCCGAAAGTGACCGCTACACAAGATACTCTTGTTGCCGGTGATGCTGCAGGCCATATCATAGCCACCAACGGCGGAGGGATCTCCACTGCAATGGTCGGCGG